>CALJCU010000552.1 GCA_938023885.1 uncultured Prevotella sp.
ATATAAATATAATAAATAACATAATTAAATCAACAAAAGACTATGAAAAAGTTTTTAGCTTCCGCTCTGATGCTCCTTGCAGCATCCACAGCAACATTCGCTCAGCATGCAGTCGGTTCTTTCACACTGCAGCCGAAGGTGGGTGTAAACGTAGCCTCTCTGACCAAAAGTGACAACTATGACAGCCGCATTGGTCTTGCTGCCGGTCTTGAGGGTGAGTATCAGGTTTCTGATATCTTCTCTCTGAGCTTTGGCGCTATCTACTCTCAGCAGGGTAACAAGATTGACAAGACTCTGTATGGTCAGAACTTCAAGTACACCAACAAACTTGACTATGTCAATGTTCCTGTGATGGCTAACGTGTATGTCGTCCCCGGCTTGGCTGTGAAGCTCGGCGTTCAGCCCGGTTTCAATGTGAACAGCAAAGGCAAGGCTGTCGCTAATACTTCGGTAGGAAGTGCAGATAAGACTTACGAGCTGAATGCTAAGTCTGTTGACTTCTCTATCCCTGTGGGTCTTTCCTACGAGTACAGGAACGTCGTGCTGGATGCCCGTTACAACTGGGGTCTGACAAAGGTCTGGGACGACAGAGACCCTAAGAACAGCGTCTTCCAGTTCACACTCGGTTACAAATTCGAGCTTTAGTATTTCATTTTTTATATATAGCTAGTTGAAACAAAGATAGGGCAGCCTTTTCAGGTCGCCCTATTTTCGTATGTATTGGTTGGTATTGCGGTTATACCTGTTATACCTCTTGAGTTTTATTTTACCGTAATGAGGAAGTAGTTCTTCTTGCCTTTCTGTAGGAGGAGGTACTTACCGTCGATGAGGTCATCGGAAGTGATGATCTGGTCGAAAGCCGTCAGCTTCTCTTTGTTAAGACTCACGCCGCCGCCTTTGACGAGCTTGCGCATCTCACCCTTGGACGGAAAGATGTTGAAGTCGTCGGCGCAGAAGAGGTCGACAGCCTTGCTGCCGAGCTCTGCCTTCGGGAGGTTGTAGTGAGGCACATCCTTGAAGACATCGTTGAGTGTTGCCTCGTCGATTCTTGTGAGCTGGTCTTTGGTAGCCTTGCCAAAGAGAATGTTGGAAGCTGCGATAGCCATATCAAGCGCCTCCTTCGAGTGAACGAGGGTCGTCACCTCCTCAGCGAGACGGTGCTGCAGGATGCGGCGTCCGGGATCCTGCTTGTGCTGCTCTGCAAGATCCTTGATGGTCTCCTGGTCGAGATCGGTGAAGATCTTGATGTAGCGCTCAGCATCCTCGTCGCTCACGTTGAGCCAGAACTGATAAAAAGCGTAAGGCGTGGTGCGGTTCGGGTCGAGCCATACGTTACCGCTTTCCGTCTTACCGAACTTCTTCCCGTCAGCCTTCGTGATAAGCGGGCAGGTGAGGCAGAATGCCTCTGCGTCGTTGCCGAGAGTACGGCGGATAAGCTCCGTGCCTGTCGTCATGTTACCCCACTGATCGTTACCACCGAGCTGCAGGCGTACGCCATAGTGCCGATAGAGATAGAGGAAGTCGTAGCCCTGGAGGAGCTGATAAGTGAACTCCGTGAACGACAGACCGTCGCGGGCCGTGCCGTTGAGGCGCTGCTGCACGCTCTCCTTGGCCATCATATAGTTGACCGTGATGTGCTTGCCGATGTCGCGAACGAAGTCGAGGAACTTATAGTCCTTCATCCAGTCGTAGTTGTTGACAAGCTCTGCCTTGTTAGGCTCGTCGCCGTCGAAGTCGAGGAACTTAGCCACCTGCTTCTTGATAGCCTCCTGGTTATGATAGAGCGTCCCGCTGTCGAGGAGGTTGCGCTCGAGGCTCTTGCCTGATGGGTCACCAATCATACCTGTGGCACCACCGACGAGGAGGAACGGCTTGTGGCCGCAGCTCTGTAGATGACGGAGCATCATGATGCCGCACAGGTGCCCGATATGAAGAGAATCGGCCGTCGGATCTGTGCCGAGATAGGCTGAGACGAGGTGCGACCGCAAATACTCCTCGGTTCCCGGCATGATCTGGGCAAGCATGCCGCGCCATTTCAGTTCTTCAACAAAGTTTTTCATTGATAATTCTTTTGTGTCTCTTATCTTTTAGTGAGACAAATGATTATTTATGTTATTGGGTCGCCTCACCTTTTTTCTATGGAGGTCAACTTACGGTACGGGGTCATAGCCGCTGCCACCCCAAGGGTTGCATCTTAGAATGCGCCATATCGCCAGGGCGAGGCCTTTGATGGGTCCGTGCTTGAGAATGGCCTGACGGGCATATTCTGAACATGTGGGTGTGAAACGGCATGAGGGTGGAGTGTAGGGCGTGATGAACTTCTGATAGAAGATAATCGGAAGGACAAGCAGCCACGAGATAGCGTGACTGAGGAGGTGGAGAATATGCTTAAGTGCTCTCATTGCCTGTCTCCTTGTCTTTCACCTCCATAGCGCTCTTTTCCATGACCCTGTTGAGCAGGCCCACGACGCGTTGCTCTACATCGGCTGCTGTCCACAACTTGGAGTCCAGCCAAATAAACGCCAGGGCAAACCGTCGCCCGGCGAGAATCGTCTTATACCTGCGGTAAGCCTCCCGTACCAGTCTTTTGATGCGGTTGCGTTTGTTGGCACGATGGAGGTTACGCTTCGGTACGGAGATGAGCATCTGGCTTGCGCCTCCCTTCTCATCTGACCCTTCCAAAGGCATATAGACCAAGCGGAGCGGAAATGCCGTCATGCTTCTGCTCTTGCCGCCGCCAAAGAGGCTGTCGATGAGCTTCTTGTGGTACAGCCGTTCCGTCTTGGGTAAAGTGTTGCCTTCAGACATCATCTATACGTATAAGACTTGCTGTGTTTATATAGGGCTTGTTCGTTAATGAGGCTTACGCCTTCTTGCCGTTCTCATGCTCGAGGAAATCCTTTAACGCGTTGATCATGGAGGGATGCTCGGGAGTGCCCGCCATGAGGTCCACATTAAGATGGGTGTCTTTTACGGCCTTGGCTGTTGCAGGGCCGAAGACGCCAATCTTCACCTGGTCTTCCTTCATGTCGGGGAAAGCCTGGGTGAGATATTTCACGCCGGTAGGAGTGGAGAAGATAAGCATGTCATAGTCGAAATGCCTGATCTCGTCCTCGGTGAAAGGATCGGAGAGCGTACGGTACATCACACACTCGGTGAAGTTCAGATCTTTGGCCATAAGCTTCTTGGCGATGTCCTCGTTGTGCACACTGCTCAGGGGCACGAGGTATTTCTCCGTCTTATGTTTCACCATGAGTGGAATAAGGTCATCAATACGGCCTGTGGTGCCGAAGAATACCTTACGTTTGCGGTACTGCACGTATTTCTGGATGTAAAGAGAGATCGTCTCAGTGACACAGAAGTACTTCATGTCTTCCGGGATATTGAGCCGCAGCTCCTTCGCCAGCTGGAAGAAGAAGTCGATGGCATGACGCGAGGTAAACACCACGGCGGTATGAGAGAGGATGCTTACCTTCTGCTGGCGGAATTCCCTGCTGGTGAGCCCTTCCACCTTGATGAACGGTCTGAAGACCAGCTCCACTCCGTATTCCTTCTCCAGCGCATAATATGGTGAGGTCTCGCTCGACGGCTTAGGCTGGGAAATGAGAATCTTCTTTATCATCTTATTTGAGTCCTATTAATGTTCCTAATTAAATATCTTATGGATGTGTCCTTATTATTGTCTTGAATAATATCTTGAAATGTCCTAAAAAATCGCTTTCAAATAATTGGCTGTCATCATCAGTACTCCCCAAAGAATTCCCAATGGCATCAGTTCTAATGCGCAAAAGTACAAAAAACTTTGCAGAATGGCGGCGTTTCTCGCGAAAAAGATAAGGTACGTTTTATAGAAAGACAATATCTTAGCAATAATAATCACTGTAAAGGTATAAACGGCCACACTACTGACACTTAAGTGGAAGTAGGCTGCGAGGAGCACGACAGGGAAGAAAAGGATGCCTTCTACGGAGACGATGAAGAGGAAGGAATTCATCCATTGTATGTTTTTTTTCTTGTCGAAGAACACCCAGTTGACGATGCTGTAGAGCAGGAGCTTTACTACGTAATAGCCTGCAAAGATGGCCGTGAAGAGCCCAAGAATCTGATAATGGGCAATGGAGAACGACTCCTTGGCAAAGTCGTTTGAGGAGATAAAGACGATGAGGGCCAACAGCAGACAGGTCTGTGCCACGAGGAAGAACTGGAAGCGCATCTCACTGCTTGTCTCTGTGACGACAGTGGTGTCCTCATGGGGCGGCCGGAAGAAATGCTTCAACTGGCGCTCGAGGAAATGGCCGGCTTGGGCGATGGCGATGGCGGCAATGACAAAGCAGAAGATCAGAATCGACGTGACGATGGAGTCGCCGGCGATGGTATAAGGCACGGGGTCGCCTGCCATGCCACGACGGTAGACAGCATATTCAGGACGATAGATGGAGTCGGGCTGGACGAGCGAATGGGTGTGGTACATCGGCTTTGTGAAGTTGCCTGTAAACTTCGGGTCTGCCTTCGTTGTCGGCGTGCACATGGGGTTGGGCATGTGCAGCCAGTCTTTCTCCACATACTGATAATTGGCTCTTATGGCTGAGTCCTGTTGCCAGGGTGTGGCCGTCTTCGGCAACCAGGAGATGATCTGTGCCGGAGAATGCCAACCTTTATGATGTACCGGTGCTGCATGCTGCACTGTGGCAACCGATTCTGTTGTGATCTGTGCTGAGTCTTGCTCTGTCATTATTTACTATCCGGATTATAAACCGAATGTTTTCTTTATCCTTTCTATCTGGTCGAGCTTCTCCCATGTGAAGAGCTCTACTTTTAGGGTCTTTGTCTTGTGGTAACGGGAGGTGAAGGTCTTCTCCACGACTTCGTTCTTACGGCCCATGTGTCCGTAGGCTGCCGTCTCAAGATACATCGGCTGCCGGAGCTTGAGCATGCGCTCGATGGCGCGGGGACGGAGGTCGAACGTCTCTTTGATCCTCTTGGCTATCTCACCGTCGCTCATGTTGACGTGGCTCTTGCCGTAGGTATCGACGTAGACGCTCACGGGATCAGCCACACCGATGGCGTAAGCGAGCTGCACAAGCATCTCGTCGGCTACACCTGCCGCTACCATGTTCTTGGCAATATAACGTGCGGCATAGGCTGCCGAGCGGTCCACCTTCGACGGGTCCTTGCCGGAGAAGGCGCCACCTCCGTGCGCGCCCTTGCCACCATAGGTATCGACGATGATCTTACGGCCTGTGAGCCCTGTGTCACCGTGAGGACCACCGATAACGAACTTACCCGTGGGATTGACATAGTATTTGATATCGTCGTTGAAGAGGGCAAGAACCTTCTCGCCAAGCTGTGCCTTCACACGCGGGATGAGGATGTTGAGCACATCCTCCCGTATCCTGGCGAGCATCTCCCCGTCGGCTTTCCGCTGTGCCTCAGGCGTGTCGTCAGCGGGTCTCACGAAGTCGTCGTGCTGGGTGGAGACGACGATGGTGTCGATCTGGTGGCGCCGGCCGGTGGCCCGTTCGGCGGTGAACTCGACGCCCTGCCACGCGACGTGCGCCCCGGGGATGGGGACGCGGTTGAGCAGCTTGGCCATGAGTCCTCCGGCGGTCTCGACGTCCTCGTCGGCGAGCTCGAGGTCGAACAGGTCGCCGACCTCGTCGAGGGGCATGCGGGCCGAGACGCGCCAGCGGTCGGGACCGAGCTCCTCGGCCATGTCGGGCTCGGCGTCGTACTCATCGGTGATCTCGCCGACGATCTCCTCGACGAGGTCCTCGATGGTGGCCAGGCCGGCCGAGCCGCCGAACTCGTCGACGACGACGACCATGTGGTTGCGGCTGGCCTGCATCTCGGCGAGCAGCTCGTCCACCGGCTTGGAGTCCGGGCAGAAGGCGACCGGACGCATGTGCTGGTCGACGGTCTCGGCGCGCTCGGCGTCGGGGTTGTCGAAGACCCGCTGGGTGAGGTCCTTGATGTACATGACGCCGCGCACGTCGTCGAGGTTCTCGCCGATGACGGGGATGCGGCTGAAGCCCGAGCGCAGGGCCAGGCTCATGCCCTGGCGCAGCGTCCGGCCCGACTCGATGAAGACGACGTCGGTGCGGGGCACCATGACCTCGCGCACGAGCGTGTCGCCCAGCTCGAAGACCGAGTGGATCATCTCGCGCTCGCCGTGCTCGATGGCGTCGTTCTGCTCGGCGATGTCGACGAGCCGGCGCAGCTCCTCC
>CALJCU010000553.1 GCA_938023885.1 uncultured Prevotella sp.
TAGAGAAAAAGTTGAACATTGAATTGCAGTTGCCAACAGGCTATCATTACACCTACGGCGGACAGTTTAAGAATCTCAAAGAGGCAAAGGAACGTCTTTTGATTGCTGTACCAGCTGCATTAGTCATCATTCTCTTCCTCCTATTCTTCACACTGCGTAGCATGCGTGAGATATTGATTGTGTTCACCGAAATTCCGCTTGCAGCCATCGGTGGAATCCTCGCCCTATGGTTGCGCAGCATACCTTTCAGCATCTCTGCCGGTGTTGGCTTTATTGCCCTGTTCGGCGTTGTGGTGCTTAACGGTATTGTGCTCATCAACCAGTTTGACGAGTTCAAGCGTAAGGGTATCACCGACATCAACCACTGTATCATCAACGGCTGTATGGAACGCCTGCGCCCCGTGCTGATGACAGCACTCGTGGCTTCGCTCGGCTTCCTACCCATGGCCATCTCGACAGGCGACGGTGCTGAGGTGCAGCAACCTCTTGCCACGGTGATCATCGGTGGTCTGCTCATTGCCACCATTCTCACACTTGTGGTGTTGCCCTCTATGTACAAAATCTTTTCCAAGACAACAAAGACAAAATAGACATGAAGAAACAATATATCATTTTCAGCCTATTCCTCTTTCTTCCCATATTAGTATCGGCACAAAGCCGACAGATGACGTTGCAAGAGGTGTTGGCAATGGCTACCGAGCGTAGCCTAACATTGCAGCACTCACGTATGGAGGTGGATAAGACCCGTATCCTTCAGGGTACTGCTTTTCATCTGGATGCCACATCCGTGTCGCTCTCTCAGGACCCCACCAGTGGCGGAAGTCCCGACAATGCCATCACGGTGAGTCAGTCGTTTGCTCTACCCAGTGTTTATTCTGCCAGACGCTCATTGCTCAAGTCCGAAACCACCGCTTCCCAAAGTCGATTGGCGGTGAGCGAGAATGAGCTGCGACGAGAGGTGAGCTTGGCTTTCTACGACTTGCTCTACGCACAGGACGTGTTACACATTTATGCCCGTCAAGACAGTATCTATAAAA
>CALJCU010000554.1 GCA_938023885.1 uncultured Prevotella sp.
GGAATATTACAAGGTCCTCCCCTTCATCGTGGAGCTCCGCCGCAAGGGTAACGGCAATGTGGGAGAAATTGAGACATGTTTCAATGCGCTCTACGGCAAGATGCTCCTGCAGATGAAGCAAGAAGATATTTCGCCCGAGACGGAGCATGCATTATCAGAGATCACTACTTTCATCGGAATGCTCAGCGATTATTATATCAGGAACCGGGACGAAGGACTTGATTTTGGAGACGATGAATGAAAAAATTGAAGAAGTCCACAACAATATCAAATTATAAATCGACTAAATTCTTACAACTATGAATATCCTTGTAACGGGAGCCAACGGTCAGCTTGGTAATGAAGTACAGCTTGAAAGCAAACAGTCGAAGGACGACAAGTATTTCTTCACCGATGTATGCGAGGGATACGAGAAACTTGATATCACAGACATCGACAAGATCCGCGGTTACGTCAATGAGCACGACATCAAGTGCATCATCAACTGTGCAGCATGGACCAATGTTGACAAGGCTGAGACAGCCGGTGACATTGTTGAGACACTCAACGCCAAGGCTCCGGAGAATCTCGCCAAGGTGATGAAGGACCGCGACGGTCTGCTCGTACACATCAGTACCGACTATGTCTTCGGTGGTGACCCTTACAACACACCGTGCCGCGAGGATCAGAAGGGCACTCCGACAGGTGTGTATGGCCTCACGAAGCTCCATGGCGAGCAGAAGATTCAGGCCACAGGCTGCAACTATATCATCCTGCGGACCGCATGGCTCTATTCGGAGTTTGGTCACAACTTCGTCAGGACGATGCTGGATCTCACTGCCACTAAGCCGCAACTCAAGGTCGTGTTCGACCAGACAGGTACGCCGACCTACGCCGGAGACCTTGCTGATGCCATCTTCAACATCATTGAGAACCGTAAGTATGAGGGCCACACAGGCATCTACCACTTCAGCAACGAGGGTGTCTGCAGCTGGTACGATTTCACCAAGATGATCGCGCTCATCGCCGGTCATAACAACTGCGAAATCGGGCCCTGCCACAGCAACGAGTTCCCGTCCCCTGTCACCCGCCCTTCCTACTCCGTGCTCGACAAGACAAAGATTAAAGATACCTTCGGCATCAAAATTCCCTATTGGCTGGACAGCCTGAAGAAATGCATAGGGAACATGAAGTTGAAAAAATAAAAAATACCGGAGAAGTCAGAAGACCAGAAGACCGTCATTACCATAGTTATTGATGCTCCGGCGTTTGACCGGACTTCTGAAACATGTTTTTTACGATAATCATCAATGAATAAACAGATAGAACGCAGGCGGACCTTCGCCATAATCTCTCACCCTGATGCCGGTAAAACGACGCTGACCGAGAAGTTTCTGCTCTTTGGCGGACAGATCCAGGTGGCAGGCGCCGTGAAGAATAACAAGATTCGCAAGACAGCTACCAGCGACTGGATGGACATTGAGAAGCAGCGTGGCATCTCTGTCTCAACATCTGTCATGGAATTCGATTATCTCCCTGAAGGTCAGACCGGAGACCCCTACAAGGTGAATATCCTCGACACCCCAGGTCACCAGGACTTCGCAGAGGACACCTACCGAACACTCACGGCCGTCGACTCAGCAATCATCGTAGTCGACTCAGCCAAAGGTGTAGAGGCGCAGACTCGCAAGCTCATGGAGGTCTGCCGCATGCGTAATACTCCTGTCATCATCTTTATCAACAAGATGGACCGTGAAGGCCGTGACCCCTTTGACTTACTCGACGAACTGGAACAAGAACTGCATATCCACGTGCGTCCGCTCTCCTGGCCTATCGGACAAGGCTTGAAGTTCAAGGGTGTGTACAACATCTTTGAGCACAACCTCAACCTCTTCACGCCGGACAAACAGCGTAAGACGCAGAAAGTTGAGGTCGATGTTCAGTCGCCAGACCTTGAACAGCATGTCGGAGAAGATTTTGCCAGGCATCTGCGCGATGACCTGGAACTCGTTGACGGTGTCTACCCTGAGTTCAATGTCGAGGACTATCGCAGGGCAGAGGTTGCTCCCGTGTTCTTCGGCTCAGCCCTCAACAACTTCGGTGTTCAAGAGCTCCTCGACTGCTTCGTTCAGATAGCTCCCTACCCGCAGCCCACTAAGGCCGAGGAACGTATGGTTCTTCCCGATGAGCCAAAGTTCACCGGCTTTATCTTTAAGATAACAGCGAACATCGATCCGAACCATCGCTCATGTATCGCTTTCTGCAAGGTGTGCTCAGGCAAATTTCTTCGTAACCAACCTTATTATCACGTTCGTCTCGATAAGACCGTGCGTTTCTCCTCCCCCACCCAGTTTATGGCACAGCGCAAGAGCACCGTGGACGAGGCATGGCCGGGAGACATCGTAGGCCTGCCCGATAACGGTATCTTTAAGATTGGCGACACGCTGACAGAGGGTGAGCATCTTCACTTCCGTGGACTGCCTTCGTTCTCTCCCGAACTGTTCAAATATATTGAGAACGATGACCCCATGAGGTCGAAACAGTTTCAGAAAGGTATCGAGCAGCTAATGAATGAAGGTGTGGCTCAGATGTTTGTCAACCAATTCAACAGCCGCCGCATCATCGGTACCGTAGGACAACTTCAGTTTGAAGTTATCCAGTATCGTCTTGAGCATGAGTATGGTGCCACGTGTCGTTGGGAGCCTGTCCATCTCTATAAGGCCTGTTGGATAGAGAGTGAGGATGCAGCTGAACTTGACAATTTCAAGAAGCGCAAGTATCAATATATGGCCAAGGACATCGAGGGCCGTGACGTCTTCCTTGCCGATTCAAGCTATATGCTGAGCATGGCCGAGCAAGACTTCAAGCACATCAGGTTCCACTTCACGAGCGAGTTCTAACCACCTTGGTGATAACCGGAAAACAGAGGCGGACCCGGTGTCCGCCCTATTGTATTTCAATGTAATGATAATCGTCTCTTTACCCGTATCTCAACCCAGCATGAAGATCTCGCTGGGTGTCTTCCTTTTCAGCACGCCAAGATTGAAATCAGCACCCGGCCCGTCACCCGCCACGATGCCGTGCTGACACAAGATCTGCTTCACTTGCCTGTCGGCTAGATCCGGGTGGTTGTTCTCGTCACTGAGATGACAGAGCCACACATGACGAAGGTTCGGAGTAGCGCTCTCCACCAGCGCCTGAGCACATTCGGCATTGCTCTGATGCCCGAAGGGACCCACGATACGATCTTTCAGATGCTGAGGATAAGGACCCGCCTCCAGCATCTGCTGCTCATAGTCGGCCTCGATAACAAGGTAGTTGGCATGCGCGATATACTGTTTCATACCATCGGTGAGATGACCGATATCAGTCATGATGACAAAGGTGACATCCTCATGCTTAATCTCATAACCCACACAATCGGTACTGTCATGAGGCACGCCGAAAGGAGTGACGGAAAAACTTCCCACCCCGAAAGTCTTGTCCTTCATGATGACACGCTTGAGCTCGGGAGCAACCTTCTTCCGCACGCTCCAGTTCCTGCCAATACCCTCATGCACACCAAGGGTAGCATAGACCGGGAGGTTATAGTCGTGACTCAAACACCCAACCGACCGCACATGGTCTGCGTGGTCGTGGGTGATAATGATTCCAAGGGCGGAAAAGAGGGAGAGGCCGTAACTTTTAAGATATTTCTTGAGCGTCCTGACACCCACACCCGCATCTATTACGAGAGCCTCTGTATCAGTGTAGAGCAGACTGCAATTGCCGCTGCTCCCACTGCCAAAAGATACGAAATGTAACATTTATGTGTCTAATTTACTACAAAGTTAGTCAAAACATTTCGTATTATTCCAATCAGGTAGTACAAAAAAGTATAAAGTATTATTCCAACTTTCCCTTCAAATATCTTCCCGTGATGCTGCCCTTGCTCTTCGCGATATCTTCAGGTGTACCTTCTGCTACGATGCGGCCACCGGCATTACCTCCGTCGGGTCCAAGGTCCATGACCCAGTCAGCATTCTTCACCACCTCGAGGTTATGCTCGATGACAAGGACCGTATGACCCCGTTCAATGAGCTGGTTGAAGGCATCGAGAAGCTTGGCGATATCATGGAAATGGAGGCCTGTCGTCGGCTCATCAAAGATGAAAAGCGTCGGATCCTGCTTCTCCTGACCAATGAAATAAGCGAGTTTCACGCGCTGATTCTC
>CALJCU010000555.1 GCA_938023885.1 uncultured Prevotella sp.
AAGCAAGTATTCCAGACCGACTCACGTCGCCGGTGGATGAGATTCAAATGGACAATGCGGTTCTTCGCAACTATCATTGCCTTGCTGTTGATTGTGTTCGTAACAATGTTCTTTATGGAAAGTAGTCCAAAAATACCTTTCCGTCACGACTATCGTGGTGTGATGTCAGCTTCTAAGCCGTTCATGCGCGATACGAAATTATCGAAGACCTATCGCTCGCTGCGCAACAATATTCTGGAGCAGCACGTACACAATACTTATCAGGAACAATACGATAAGCGCCACCGGTTCGTAGGACACGGCAAAGGCCTCATACAGAAATATATCAGTGAGTGGACAGACCCGCGTATGGGTGTGCGTGCAGCCTGGTATGTCAATTGGGATCGGCATGCACTGCACTCGCTCCGGCAGAACATGAAGAACCTCAACATGATTATTCCGGAATGGCTCTTCATTAACCCCAGGACATGCAAACTCGAGACACGTGTTGACAAGAAAGCATTGGCTGTCATGCAGAGGGCCGGTATTCCTATCGTACCTATGCTGACCAACAACTATGACAATGCTTTCCGTCCTCAAGGAATCGGACGTATCATGGCCAACGTCAAGTTGCGCAGGCGGTTCGTGAACAGTCTGCTCTCTTTCTGTCATAAGAATCATTTTCAAGGTATCAACCTTGACTTGGAGGAACTATCTATCAACGACAGCGGGTCGCTGACCAACTTTGTCAAGGGATTGTCTGTGCTTTTCCATAACAACGATATGTATGTCACGCAGGATGTGGAGCCTTTCAATGAAGACTATGACATGCAGTCGCTTGCCCGTTTCAACGACTTCCTCTTCCTCATGGCTTACGATGAGCATAACACTGACAGTAAGCCGGGTGACATCAGTGCCCAGCACTGGGTGGAGCGGGCTACCGACTGGGCTGCAAAGAATATTCCTAACGACAAACTGGTGCTTGGTCTCGCTGCCTATGGCTACGACTGGCCTGAAGGTGACCAGGCTGCAGCAGTATCTTTCGACCAGACTATAGCCTCTGCACTCGATGCCGGTGCACAGATACAGTTTAATGATGACTCTTACGGTCTGTCGTTTTCTTACTATGATGATGACAATCAGTATCACCAAGTTTATTTCAACGATGCCGCTACACTATTCAACATCATGCGTTTCGGCGTGACCTATCATCTTGCAGGCTTTAGTGTATGGCGTATTGGTACCGAGGACCATCGACTGTGGAACTTCTTCGGCAAGGACTTAGCCTGGGAGAGGGTCAAGAAATGGAACATGAATAAAGTGATGCGCCTCACGGGCTACGATGATGTCAACTTCGTCGGCTCGGGAGAGGTCATGGACGTGGAGTCAGAACCCAGACAGGGTAAGATCAGTCTGGCTATGGATCCCAATGACATGCTCATCTCCGAAGAGAAATATCTGAGTCTGCCTTCTACCTATACGGTCACGAAACTGGGTCACTGTGGACCGAAAGACTTATTGCTCACTTTCGACGACGGCCCCGACTATCGCTGGACGCCACGTGTGCTGAGAACACTGAGGAAATATCATGCCCCGGCCGCATTCTTCATGGTGGGCTTACAGATGGAGAAGAACTTGCCGCTTGTAAAGAAAGTCTATAAAGAGGGCTTCACCATCGGCAACCACACATTCACTCACCATAACATGATCGAGAACTCCGAGAACCGCACCTATGCAGAGTTAAAACTCACACGCATGCTCTTGGAGTGTGTCACGGGTCAGAGTACGATCCTCTTCCGTGCGCCATACAATGCCGATGCTGACCCGACACAGCATGAGGAGATAGAGCCGATGATTCTAG
>CALJCU010000556.1 GCA_938023885.1 uncultured Prevotella sp.
GGCATGATGCAACTGTGTGTGTCATTCGTATGGAGAATCGTCAGATGCCTCTGAGCGGATAAGGTCAGGGTGCAGGAAAGCAACACCAGCGTATACAGGATTCTCACTATAGATTTATCTTTCATCATCATCTATCTTATTAAACTAATCATAACTCTCAACACTCAACGTTCAACGTTTACCCGCCCTTCCACTTTCGTATCAACAGCTATTCCCTGTGCTTTGAGATGCCTGAAATAATTGACAATGATGTGCCGAACGTCATGTGCCTCATCATCTGGCGAAATTACATTCGTCTTGTCCTTGAATGCAGTCAGGCCGTCATTGCCCTGTGCGAGATAGTCGAGGGTGGCGATACGGTAACTTTTCTGCGGATCAACGGGAGCATCGTTGACCGTCACCGACCTCAACTTACCGTCCGGCGTGATGACCATCCGCACACTGTGGCTCACGCCCTCACCGCCGCGTGCCGCCATCTCCCGGAAGAGCCGGAGTACCTTCTCACCCGAAAGGGTCAAGAAGCAGATATGGTTCTCGAAAGGTGCCACATTGAGCACGTCGCCATAGGTGATATCGCCTTGAGGCAGCGAGGCACGAATGCCTCCCATATTGTAGACACCGAAATCGGGCTTCTCGTTAAACTCTTCCCCACCCCAGACAAGGATATCGGAGAGGAGATTGCTAAGGTTACTCTCCGGCTTATGTGCAATCATGGGCTCAGCGGCCGTTCCCACGACAGGTTTCATCAGCGAGTCGACCGTATGCTCGTAGGGCCTGATAAAAGCGGCGGCCGCAGCATCAGGATGAGCATCATAGCGATTGTCAACAAGAATACGGGTACGCTCAATATTCGTGAGATGATAAGGAGTATGGCATGACGCCGCCAAGAGAAGCAGTGATACTAAAGGCAATGAGTCTCTGAACAAATTTATGTGTCGCATAGAGTATATTATTTATTCAAAATAAAAGGTTAGCACTATCATCTTCGAATGGGCCTGCCTGACCGCCTTGGCAAACGGACGCATCGCGGCATCCCGCAGGCGGGCTGCATGATTGGTGTCGAGACTGTTGGTCAAGCCGGACATAAACTTCAGTTCGGGCCGGAGCTTGAAGTAAGGCAGATAGAAGTCACAGCCTACGCCCGTCTCGAAGAAGGTGTCATAATGCCTGAGCTTAAGAATATTATCACTCCTGCCACTGAGATTGATGGCCGGACTCAGGCCAGCCATAATATACGGCCGATGATTACCCACCCGTTTTGAGGCATAGATGATATCCGCCGAGCAAGAGATATAGATGGTCTTGAGATTCTGCGCACGGTTTCGCAGGCTGTCAGGTGCCTGAGGATCATTGTTGTGAAACGTGACATGACGGCTGCCGAAGTAAAGGGCGGGAGCCAAACGAAAAGAAAAATAATCGTTCAGACGCGCCTCACCCAAAACTCCTACATTGAAGCCACTGTCCCACGTGTCCTGATCGATGGTGATAGCATAAGACTGTGTAGAGCCATCATCAAGGGTAATAGACTGCGGCCCGACATTCTGCAACTCCATGTCCTGGGCATGTGTTCCCACAAGGATACCGAAGTGGAACGGCCGCAGGTCAGTATACGGCCGATTCTGCACTGTGCGGTCCTGAGCACGGGCCATGACACAAAGCAACATGACAAGAATGATACTGAGAAGATGCTTCATATCTACAACAACGCTGTCCGGCCTGAAATATTGCGTTAGTCATCATCATTAGGTATCAACAGAACATGAAATGTTAAATCTGCAAAAATATCATCACCATTTATAGGTATCTCAGCAAAAAAATCATTATCTTTGCAACAAATATAATTTTCTAATCATTAATATTTAAAACATAAAATTATGGCATACGTAATTGGTGACAACTGTGTTGCATGTGGAACATGTATTGACGAGTGCCCTGTAGGAGCAATCTCTGAGGGCGAGATCTATCATATCAACCCCGATATGTGCACAGAGTGCGGCACATGCGCTTCTGTTTGCCCCAACGAGGCAATCAGCCTTCCTGAGTAAACTACTTACTTTTTAAGGATAGACTAAAAATCCCGGTTCTGATATTCAGAACCGGGGATTTCGTTTTTACTATTGTTCTGCCGTCCTGTTATTTCTTTACGAACACTAAAGGTACGGCATTGGACAGAGACAGAGACGTTGAGCGAGACACACCGTCTATCAACGCACCTGCCATGAGAACCTC
>CALJCU010000557.1 GCA_938023885.1 uncultured Prevotella sp.
GCCATGCGGGTACGATTGTTCACGTTGCGATTGATGGTGAATATGCAGGTCATATCGTTATCTCTGACCAGTTGAAGGCTGATGCTTTGAAGGCTATAGAGTCTCTGAAGCAGTTGGGGGTTAGTAAGACTGTTATGCTGAGCGGCGACAAGAGGGAAGTTGTTGAGCAAGTTGCCGAGCAGACAAAGGTGACGGAATACTACGCAGAACTGCTCCCTACTGACAAAGTAAAGCATGTTGAGCGTCTCATTGCAGAGAAAAATGCAGATGAAACAATTGCCTTCGTCGGTGATGGAATCAATGATGCACCAGTGTTAGCACGTGCTGATGTGGGCATTGCTATGGGTGCTTTGGGCAGTGATGCTGCTATCGAGGCAGCCGATGTCGTACTGATGGACGATAAACCTTCGAAGATTGCACTTGCCATAGAACTCTCATGTCGTACTATCTTTATAGCAAAGGAGAACGCATGGTTCGCTATCGGTATTAAAGTTGCAGTCCTTCTTCTTGCCACCTTTGGAATGGCAAGCATGGGTTTAGCTGTCTTTGCTGATGTCGGTGTGATGGTTCTTGCCGTTCTTAATGCGATGAGAGCAAGATAGAAAGGCGTTCCACTCGATTTATTTTCATGAAAATAATTTGGCATCTGTCGTAAAGTAGCTACGCAGATGCCTTTTTTAATAGTGTGAAAAGCATGTTTTGATAAAGGAATAGCGTGTTCTCTTTCGGTTCATCCTGCATTTCGAGTGATACTACTATTAGTCTTTGTGATGCAAATCTATGATTCCCTTTGAGTTATTACGATATTAACAAGGTTTCTTATGCTTAGTGATTCTGTGTGACATTGCTGTCCGCACCATTGGTGCTCATCGTCCGCACTATTGGTGCTCACCATCCGCACCATTGGTGCTGAGCCTTCGCACGTTGATAAGACATGGATTCTTTCACTCTTAAACAATGTTACTACCATCTGTTTTTATGATAAAAATAATTACGGAAAAGCCGAATAAGAAAACTTTTATGTAAGTTTGCAGTAGAGAGTTGATTGCTATGCAGATACGAATAGTCCTATTTTTCTTGTGGCTTTTGCTACCCCTCTCGTCACTTCGTGCACAGAAAGTGCTGGTATGTGACGGAGCTACGCGCTTTCCAATACGTGATGTATTGGTCAGTGTGGATGGGAAGAATGTGGGACTTACTACATGGCAAGGATTTATTAACCTGCCTGATTCATTCCAAACAGCTACCTTTAAAAAGAAAGGCTATGCGCCAGAGAAGTTATTTCGGAGTGAGGTGTTACGAGATACGGTCTTCCTTTTCCCTGCAGAATATTATTTGGATGAGGTGGTGGTGATAGGTAAACAGGTTGTTGATGGGCGTGAACTGTTGAAGAAGATGCCGAAACGTGATATCTTAGAAAAACGCCCGTCTGGTGGACTTGGTGGTTTCGATTTAGGGCTTATACTTGACAAACGATACCGTAGAGACCGTAGGCACGTTGAAAAGCTACGTGAAGTTTTCAAGAAAATGGATGGACTTGACGACAAGGAAGACCCCATTCTGAAGGCTTACCGACAGACACAGATGGAATTGAAGGCCGACTCCATTCAGAAGAAGAACAGCAGACAACAGGACAAGTAGCCGGCTGCCGGCGACTGCAAGGAGCAAAGCCCTGTGTCTGACGGATCCGTTCCTGTGCCGGCTATCCGGCAGACGGGGGGCTGTTGGGGGGATAGTCTGACACGGTTGTTTTCCATCGAAAACGAGAGAAGCATGTTCAGAGGAACACTTACAGAATAGGACCGACCACGGATGGATCCGGCCTCTTTCCTACCTGTCTTCCCCCAGGAAAAAGAAACAAAAGCGTCCCGTAAAGAAAAAAACTTCACGATTGTAAGATGCTTTTATATTGATTTTTAACGGTTAGTTGTAAATCCTACGCTTTAAAAAATATGGCTCTTTTATTTGTCTATTTGAAGATTTTAAGATACCTTTGACAGCAGAAAAGAAGATAAAGACCTACGACTATTCTGCCCCGAAACGACAAATGACACCCAGGCGACAGAGGCCGTATCGTCCCGGGCAACCTGCCGCTCCAGCAGATATTCAGACGACAAACAATCAGATCCGTTAGGACCATAACTTAAAAGTATAACTAATTTTAAAAAGATCTAATCCCTCATGAGCAAATCGTTTATGAAGCGGACCGCAGTGATAGCTGTCGGTCTGACGTGTGCAATGAGTTCCTATGCCCAGTCAGTGGTACAGGGAAGTGTGAAGGATGCGTCGGGTGAGCCATTGATTGGTGTGACCATCCAAGTGAAAGGAGAACAGGGCGGTACCGTAACCGATATTGACGGTAACTTCAAGCTCCCCAATGTGAAGCCCGGTGCGACGCTCGTTTTCTCTTATGTAGGCTACAGCAACAAGGAAGTGGCTGTAGGCAACCAGTCCAATATCAATGTTTCTCTCTCCGAAGACAACAAGCAGCTCGACGAGGTAGTCGTCGTCGGTTATGCCGTAGGCACGAAGCGTACGGTGTCGGGAGCCATTGAGCGTGTAGGCAAGGGCGACATGAACAAGGGTGTCGTAACCACGGCAGCCGACGCCCTGAAGGGAAAGGTCAGCGGTGTCGTCATCAGCCAGAACGGTGGCGACCCGATGGGGTCTACCAATATCCGCGTGCGCGGCACCTCTTCGCTCTCCGGCGGTAACGACCCGCTGGTAATCATAGACGGTGTCTTCGCTGACATGACCATGTTCAACGCCCTTCAGCCCGGCGACATCGAGAGCATGACCATTCTGAAGGATGCCTCGGAGACGGCACAGTACGGATCCCGCGGTGCAGCCGGTGTCATCGTCGTCACGACGACAAAAGGAAAGAACGGCTTTGCCTCCCTTTCTTACAACGGCACACTGGGCGTGAACACCATCTTCAAGAACCTTGAAATGCTGAGCGCGGATGCTTACCGTGCCACTGCCACCAAGATGGGGGTGGCATTCACCGACCTCGGCGGCAATACCAACTGGTTCGACGAAATAGAGCGTTCGGCCGGGCTGACACAGACCCACAACATCGCCTACTCGTCTGGCAACGACTCCGGCAACTACCGCGCCAGCGTCGGCTTCGTACAGCGTCAGGGCGCATTGAAGAACTCGGATATGCGCAACTATACCGTGAAGCTGGATGCCACGCAGTACGCCTTCAACAAGAAGCTCAAGCTGGAGCTGGGTGTCCTGGGCAGTGAACGCGACGGAAAGATGCAGTACGACCCGCAGAAGATGTTCTATTCTGCCGCCGCTTACAACCCGACCTACCCGACCTACAAGAACCCGCAGACAGGCGAGTGGGACGAAGACCGCCTTGCCAACGAGATATACAACCCGCTGGGACAGCTGGAGGTACAGGACCGCTTCGACGTAGGTTCGCTCAACGCCCATGGAAAGGCGACCGTCACGCTGGCTGACGGACTCTTCCTCAGTGCTTTCGGCAGCTATACCCGCATGAACCTCGACCACAAGCGTTACGTGCCGAACGACATCCAGCAGGGACGCATCAACGGCAACGGCTGGGCATACATCCGCAACATGAAGCGCACGGACATCATGGGCAACCTGCAGCTGACTTATACCAAGGACTTCGGCGAGCACCATATCGACGCACTCGCCCTGATGGAGGGCCAGCAATACAAGACCTTCTGGAATTCAGAGCAGTCGTTCAAGTTCGATACCAATTACTTCGGCTTCAACAACATGAAGGCCGGTGCCAACGTCTCCTGGGGCGATGTGGATTCCGAGTCTACGGAATACACCCTCTGCTCTTACATGGCACGTCTGAATTATATGTACGGCAACCGCTACATCGCAACCGTCAACCTTCGTACTGACGGCTCGTCAAAGCTGGGTGAAGGCCATAAGTGGGGCTGGTTCCCGTCAGCATCTGTCGCATGGGTCGTATCACAGGAACCGTTCATGAAAGAGGTACGCTGGGTGGACAACCTGAAAGTCCGTCTCGGATATGGTGTGACGGGCAACCAGGATGTCATCGCTCCTTACAACTCACTGGCCCTCTACGCACCGAACGGCGTGACCTCGGTGAACGGTGTCAACACGACGACCTATGCCATCCAGAGCAACGACAACCCTGACCTGAAGTGGGAGGTAAAGCATACCTTCGACATCGGTATCGACTTCGCCGCTTTCCAGAACCGTCTGAACGTTACTTTGGACTGGTATACTTCCAAGACGAAGGACCTGCTCTATACCTATACCGTACCTGTTCCGCCATTCACCTACAACACCTTGCTGGCGAACATGGGTGAGATGACCAATTCGGGCTTCGAAATCGGCGTGCGCGGCGACATCATCCGCACAAAGGACTTTACCTTCAATTCCGGCATGAACCTCAGTTTCCAGAAGAACAAGCTGAACTCGCTGAGCGGCACCTATAAAGGACAGAGACTGACGACCAGTGAGCACATCCCGGTTGCCAACATCAATGCGGCCGGTCTGACGCAGAACACCGGTGTGACCTATCTCATGGAGGGACAGCCGATCGGTGTATTCTACCTGCCCCACTGCAAAGGCATTGATGACAAGGGACAGTACATTATCGAAGACCTCGACAAGAACGGAACCATCGATACCGGCGACTCCGGCGACCGCAAGGTGTGCGGACAGGCGATACCAAAGGCTTACCTTGGCTGGGACTTCACCTTCAAGTACAAGAACTGGGATCTCACCATGCAGTTCAACGGTGCCTTCGGCCATAAGATCTACAATGGTACGGGCATGACCTACAGCAACCTCAGCAACTTCCCGACCTACAACGTGCTTTCTGATGCTCCAGAGAAAGGAATCAAAGACATACAGATTTCCGATTACTGGCTGGAGAAAGGCGACTACGTGAACTTCGAGTACATCACGCTGGGCTACACCTTCAACAAGAAGCAGCTCAAGGCCGACTGGATCCAGAGCATCCATCTCGGACTGGCCGTCAACAACGTCTGCACCCTCACCGGGTACAGCGGCCTGACCCCGATGATCAACTCCGCATCGCTCGTCCGTGTCGACGAAGGCCGTACGACCTACGGGACACTGGGTGTAGACGACAAGCGTCTCTTCCCGTTGACACGCACCTTCTCGTTCAATGTGTCTGTTAATTTCTAAGGTCTTGATAAACAAAAAAGGAATACTATTATGAAGAAATATATTTTCGGAATGGCACTGCTCTCCACGGCACTGCTTGCAGCCTGCTCGCTGGACGAGACACCTCAAAGCAAGTTCAAAGAGACTGACGCTTTCGCAAATGCCACGCTGACCTATGTCAACTCTGTGGCAAAGGTCTATTCAGAGATCGGAGACGGTATCTATGGCGGTACGGATGCCATCCACTGTCTGCAGGAATTCACTTCTGACGAGGCTATTCTCCCGGGACGGCAGGGCGACTGGGTAGACGGCGGCAAGTGGCAGAACTTCTTCCTCCACAACTTCGCATCGTCTGTGGACACCTACAACAACAACTGGAAGCATATCTACAAGATCATCGGGCAGTGCAACGGCTCCATCGACCAGCTCACGCCGATGCTCGGCGAACATCCCGACTACAAGCCATATGTATCCGAGTTGCGTGCCCTGCGCGCCATCTATTACTATTATGCGATGGATCTCTTCGGACAGGTGCCGGTAGTGACGTCTTCCAAGCAGGGAACCAGCGATGTCAACCAGAGCAACCGATCGGATGTGTTCAAATTCGTCGTCAAGGAACTGACAGAGGCAATGCCTGACCTCGCAGATGACCAGAGCCAGAAGACCGGCAAGTATTTCGGACGTATCACCAAGCCTGTTGCCTATATGTGTCTGGCAAAGTGCGCCCTCAATGCACCTGTCTACAACACGGATGACGTAACTCCGGACAGCTACAAGGCGTTTGTCGGCGACGACAAATCGAAGGAATGCAAGGCCAGCGAAACCCTCGGTGCAAACATATCGGCAAAGGGAATGGACATCAAGATGACTGTAGACGGGACGGAACGGAACTGCTGGGAGACCGTTAAGTACTGCGTGGACAAGCTCGCAGGCTTCGGCTATACCCTCTCACCAAACTATGCCGACAACTTCGTCACACAGAACCAGAACTCTAACGAGAACATCTTTGTACGTCCGAACGACGACAAAACGTACAAAATTACCGATTACAACCTGATCCGCTCCGTACACTACAACCATGCGAGTGCCGCCGGCTTCAACGGATGGAACGGTGCCTGCGCCACGGTACGTGCGATGAAAGTGATGGGATACAAGGAAAGCAACGAAGACCCACGCCTGCGCCAGAACTACTGGGTAGAGCAGGAGTACACCCAGCAGACCGGCGGCAAGACCGTGGACGACGGTGTCGGCGGGACGCTCTCTTACCGTCCGCTGGCAGTCGTGGTAGACTTCGATGCCAATGCCGACAAACATGACGTGAAATGCGCCGGCGCCCGTTTCAAGAAGTATGAGTACGACCCGACGGCAGCCGCACAGGGGCAGTACAACAACGACCTTGTCATCTGGCGTTATGGCGACGCACTGCTGATGAAGGCGGAAGCAGAATACCGGCTGGGCAACCATACGGCGGCACTGACACTCGTCAACCAGGTCAGGGACCGGGCACACGCCACCCTGCGCACCTCGCTCAACCTGAATGATATTCTTGACGAACGCATGATTGAACTGGCCTGGGAAGGTGTACGGCGTCAGGACCAGATACGCTTCTGCACCTTCACCCAGCCGACGGCAGACCGTTATCCCGGTGTCAGCCACAATGCTTCTGCCGGCGATTATCTCGATGACACCCATGGATACACCTGCGTCTATCCGATTCCTTATGAGGTGCTGAATCTGAACAAGAATCTCCATCAGAATCCAGGCTATAAGAAATAAAGCCGGTTCTGATTCCTTATCACAGCCGGGATGTCCAAGGATATTCCGGCTGTCAACTTTCAGGGAACACAGACTCCTCCATCCTATTCTTCCTTTGTTTTTCAAAAGGATATCCGTACTTTTGCATCAGACAACACAACAGGAAGTCCGATGGGTATCCTGACAACTAAAAACTTAAACAATGAAGAAAGAAATCATCACAGCAGCGGCGGCACTGGCCATGGCAGTCCCCATGACGGCCCAGATCGGCACGAACCCACAATGGCTTGACAATGCCGTTTTCTATCAGATCTATCCTTCCTCCTACATGGATACGGACGGGAACGGTATCGGAGACCTGCCCGGCATCACCAGCAGGCTGGATTACATCAAGTCGCTGGGCGTGGATGCCTTGTGGCTGAATCCCGTATTCGAGTCGGGATGGTTTGACGGTGGCTACGATGTCATCGACTTCTACAAGATTGACCCGCGCTTCGGTACAAATACCGATATGGTGACACTGGTCAACGAAGCCCACAGAAGAGGCATAAAGGTCTGCCTGGACCTGGTGGCAGGACACACGAGCGTGAAGTCGCCGTGGTTCCATGAATGTGCGAACGGCGACCGCAACGGGCGTTATTCCGACTATTATATATGGACTGACACCATCTCACAGAAAGACAAGGAAGAGATTGAAGCGCGCCACAGGGATGCCAATCCGGAGGGAAGCACACGTGGGCGTTATGTGGAGATGGACGCAAAACGCGGCAAATACTATGAGAAGAACTTCTTTGAATGCCAGCCTGCCCTGAACTACGGCTTTGCCCATCCCGACCCCTCTCATCCCTGGGAGCAGCCTGTGACGGCACCCGGACCGCAGGCCGTACGCCGGGAGATGAAGAACATCATGGCCTTCTGGTTTGACAAGGGCATCGACGGCTTCCGTGTGGATATGGCCTCTTCGCTCGTCAAGAACGACTCGGGGAAGAAAGAGGTGTCAAAGCTGTGGAACGAGATGAGGGCATGGAAGGACAGGCATTATCCCCAATGCGTACTGATATCCGAGTGGAGCGACCCGGCCGTCGCCATCCCTGCCGGCTTCAACATCGACTTCATGATCCACTTCGGCATCAAGGGTTATCCCTCTCTCTTCTTCGACCGAAACACACCGAACGGCCGGCCGTGGGAGGGGCAGGACATCTCCAAAGAGTACAAGTTCTGCTACTTTGACAAGGCAGGAAAAGGAGAGGTGAAGGAGTTTGTCGACAACTTCACGGCAGCCTTCAACCGCACAAAGCAACTCGGCTACATCGCCATTCCGACGGCCAACCACGATTTCCAGCGTCCGAACATCGGCATGCGTAACACGATGGACCAGCTGAAGGTGGCCATGACCTTCTTCCTGACCATGCCGGGTGTACCGTTTATCTATTATGGTGACGAAATCGGCATGAAATACCAGATGAATCTTCCTACCAAAGAGGGTAGCAACGAACGTGCCGGGACACGTACTCCTATGCAGTGGACTGCCGGTCCTACCGCCGGATTCTCTACCTGCGAGCCTGCCCAACTATATTTCCCTGTGGATACGGAAGACGGAAAGCTGACGGTGGAGGCACAGGAGAAAGACCCCAATTCCCTGCTGAACTTCACCCGTGAACTGGTCCGCCTGCGCCATGCCCACTCGGCATTGCATGGAAACGGAGAATGGGAACTTGTCAGTAAGGAAAGCCAGCCCTACCCCATGGTCTACAAACGTACGGCCGGCGGAGAAACCGTAGTCGTTGCCATCAATCCGAGTGCCAGAAAGGTTTCAGCAAGGATACCCCACCTTGGAAAAGCCAGGCCGCTGTCCATGACGGGAGAAGCAACTTACAAGACAGGCGGCAAAGGTGATGTCATCAACCTGAAAGCCATATCAGCCGCTGTATTCAAGATCATTGAATAAGACTTTCATTTCCAAGACCTTTACCAGGTGTATCAGAATAGCTGCCAGCAGGCATTCTGATGCACCTTTTCTGTCTGCATTCCTGAACAGACAAGGATGATTACACGGACTTCCCCACATAAAAAGCCAATGCCGGCCGATAAGACATAAGCGACATCATTTTCCATGCGTAATCTCTTTTAAACAGACAAGTCGACATTATTTCCGGAAGAACAAGTCCCTCTGGGCAGACAAGTCCTGCCGGTACAGCTCTTCGCCGGCTGCGTTTTGCTCCCGTCCCAGTAACAGACTGCATGGAGCGGGGCATCAGCACGACTGGTGTTTACAAACAACTCCACGGGTGGCGGGCATCAACACACCTGCAGGAAAGGCCTGTCCATGCCTGTCACTACCATTATATAGCAAGACACTGCCGGCTGACTTACAGGGGAAAGTTTACCGGACAGCACTGGTAACAAAACACAAAAAAGTCCGACGGGCAGGTGAAGTCAGCTCACACTTGCCGCATCGGACAGATATACACTCAGGTAGTATGGTTTGCAAGGTTATCCTATAATCACTCCACGGATACGGTCGTCAAAGGCTGAAAGGGCTGCCTTTGCACCTTCTCCCATAGCGATTGTAATCTGTTTGTAAGGCACCGTTGTAACGTCAC
>CALJCU010000558.1 GCA_938023885.1 uncultured Prevotella sp.
ATGAACAACGCGAGCGGGAGAGATCAGAGAGAATGGCTCGTGGTGACTATCACACATCCGACTTTTTAGCTGATATGGTGTGTGACATCATTGACATTTTTATTTTGAAAAGTAAATAAAACAAAAACAATATGTTAGAAGTAAGAAACCTGCACGCAACGATTGCAGGTAAAGAAATATTAAAGGGCATCAACCTCACGGTGAAAGACGGTGAGGTGCATGCCATCATGGGACCTAACGGCTCGGGTAAGTCAACGCTCAGTGCCGTACTTACAGGTAATCCACTCTATGAAGTAACCGACGGCATGGCTGTCTTCAATGGAAAGAATCTCTTGGATATGAAGCCGGAGGACCGTTCTCATGAAGGGCTCTTCCTCTCTTTCCAGTATCCGGTGGAGATTCCGGGAGTGAGCATGACCAACTTCATGAAGGCAGCTGTCAATGCCAAGCGTGCTTATCAGGGACTCGAACCGCTGAAAGCGGCCGAGTTCATGGCCCTTATGCGGGAGAAACGCCGGCTGGTGGGCATGGACTCCAACCTGTCCCGCCGCAGCGTGAACGAAGGCTTCTCAGGTGGTGAGAAGAAACGCAATGAAATCTTCCAGATGGCGATGCTCGAACCGAAGCTGAGCATCCTCGACGAGACCGACTCCGGCCTTGATGTTGACGCCATGCGTATCGTAGCGGAAGGGGTGAACAAGATGCATACAGATGAGACGTCCACCATCGTCATCACCCACTATGAGCGTCTGCTCGACATGATCAAACCGGATGTCGTCCATGTACTTTACAAGGGGCGTATTGTCAAGACAGCAGGTCCGGAGCTTGCCAAGGAAATTGAACAACGGGGCTACGACTGGATCAAGGAAGAGGTGGATGCCGAAGACTGAAAGGCTGCCGTTTATCTTGATTGTCCAGCCCGGCTGGAGTCCCTGTGAGTCATGGGGATTGTCTTATCCGCTATATCCAGCCAGCTGAAACGCCTAAAAAGAAATAACAAT
>CALJCU010000559.1 GCA_938023885.1 uncultured Prevotella sp.
CGACAGCTATACCTTTGGGCTCAATCTCTATCCTGGCACCAGCCAGATAACGGTAAACATCTCTGGCACTATGGCCCGTTGCAAGGATGACAGGTCCACGAAACTCCTTCTCTTCGCCGGTCTTCAGGTCAATAACCTGAATGCCAACTACCTTCTCAGCTCCACCGGGCAAATGCTCAAGCTGAAAGCCGGTCATCTTTGTCCGGAAATGGACTTCTCCTCCACTTTTAATGATTTGCAACCGCATGTTCTCAATGACTCTTGGCAACTTGTCGGTACCAATATGTGGGTGTGCGTCCGCAAGAATCGATGTTGATGCCCCATGCTGACAAAAGACATTAAGAATTTTCTCCGTGTTACCCCGTTTGTGACTACGCGTATAGAGTTTGCCGTCACTGTAGGCTCCTGCGCCTCCTTCACCGAAACAATAGTTGCTTTCCGGGTCCACTTTCTGTATTTTGGTGATGAGCGCCATATCTTTCTTCCGCTCTCTCACATCCTTCCCTCGTTCAACGATGACAGGGCGTAGTCCAAGTTCAATCAGCCGTAAAGAAGCAAAAAGCCCGCCAGGCCCCTCCCCCACAACGACAACCTGAGGACGATCTCCGACATAAGGGTAGTCAATATGCTGATATTCATCATCCTGTGGCAATTCATTTATGTAAGCACGCACTTTCAGATTAACATAGATTGTACGCTGACGGGCATCAATGCTTCTTCTCAATACGCACACATGGGTCACTGTTCGTGCATCAAATCCTTTCTCCATTGCAAGATAGGCAATAATATTCTCTTCCGAGGCAGCGACCTGAGGCAATACTCTTATTTGATATTCTTCTATCATTTGAATCTTCAACTTCTGTTATTAGAGACTATATCGTATATTCACTGCAAAATTAATCAAATCAAATCATTTTGAAAGGTTTCATCATCATTTTATCAATATTGTATCAATAATTTTATCGTTTTCCTTGTCAGAAAGATGAAACATTATTACCTTTGCAACCAAGTACAGCCCCAAGCCCTCACGTATTGGGAAGGGTTGCGCAATAACAACATTAATCATTCAACAAATGAAAGTATTAAAATTCGGCGGGACATCGGTAGGTTCCGTGAAAAGCATTCTCAGTTTGAAACGTATTGTAGAGAAAGAGGCCAAACGACAGCCCGTTGTTGTTGTCGTCAGCGCCTTGGGCGGTATCACCGACCAGCTTATCTCTACCTCCCGGCTGGCCCGGGAAGGTAAAGACGAGTGGAGAGAACAATATGAGCAGATGGTAGACCGTCATCACAAGATGATAGATACTATTATCACCGACACCAGTGACCGCGAGGAGCTTTTCAATAAGGTCGATGCCTTGTTCGAACAGTTGCATTCCATTTATTTCGGTGTTTATCTCATTCATGATCTGAGCAAAAAGACACTCGATGCTATTGTCAGCTATGGGGAACGTTTGAGCTCTAACATTGTTTCGACACTTGTCAGAGGCTCGCATTGGATGGATTCACGCAACTTCATCAAGACAACGACATCTGCCAATGGCAAGACGGTGCTCGACTCCGAGCTCACCAATCATCTTGTAAGAAAGGCCTTTAAGGATATGGCCCGCGTGACCCTCTTGCCTGGCTTTATCTCTTCAGACGAGGACTCAGGAGAGACAACGAATCTTGGACGAGGCGGTTCCGACTATACGGCGGCCGTCATTGCAGCTGATCTCGATGCTGAGATTCTTGAGATCTGGACTGATGTGGACGGCTTCATGACGGCCGATCCACGAGTTATCAAGACGGCTTATACGATCGACGAGCTTAGCTATGTCGAGGCTATGGAGCTCTGCAATTTCGGTGCGAAGGTCGTCTATCCGCCAACTATATACCCTGTGCGTGTCAGGAACATCCCTATCCGTGTAAAAAATACGTTTAACCCTGACGCACCGGGGACAATTATCAAAGACAAGATAGAAAACGACCATAAGCCCATCAAGGGTATCTCCAGCATTAAGAATACATCGCTCATTACCGTCTCAGGACTTGCCATGGTAGGTGTCATCGGTGTCAACCGCCGTATCTTCACGGCACTGGCAAACAACGGCATCTCTGTGTTCATGGTTTCCCAAGCTTCATCAGAAAACTCTACGTCTATCGGCGTGCGTGATGAGGATGCCGCCGAAGCAGCCCGTGTGCTCGACAACGAGTTTGCGGCAGAGATAGACGACGGTGCCATGTACCCCATGCATGTAGAGAGTAATCTTGCCACCGTAGCTATCGTCGGTGAGAACATGAAGCATGCTGCCGGTATCGCCGGCAAGCTCTTCGGGACCCTTGGACGTAGCGGTATCTCCGTCATCGCCTGTGCCCAGGGCGCCTCCGAGACGAACATCTCGTTCGTTGTACAAGGATCCGAACTGAGAAAGACGATGAATGTGCTTCACGATTCATTCTTCCTCTCTGAATACAAGGTGCTCAACCTCTTCATCTGCGGCATTGGTACTGTGGGTGGAAAACTAATAGAGCAGATTCGCTCTCAATACGAGAACCTCAAGGAGCACTCCCGGCTGAAACTTAATGTTGTAGGTGTGGCAAGTTCTCACAACGCTATCTATTCACGAGACGGCATAGACCTTGACAGCTATCGGGAACTTCTCAAGCAGTCAGAACCCAGCAATCCAGGGAATCTGCGCGACAAGATTCTGTCAATGAATATCTTCAACGCTGTCTTCGTTGACTGCACGGCTTCCAAGGAGATTGCAGATCTTTACCAAACTTTGCTCGACCACAATATCAGTGTTGTTGCAGCCAATAAGATTGCAGCAAGTTCTGCTTATGACAATTATGTGCATCTGAAAGAGACAGCGCTTCGTCGTGGTATCAAGTTCCTCTTTGAGACCAACGTTGGCGCCGGCCTGCCAATCATCGGCACAATCAATGACTTACGCAACTCTGGAGACCGTATCCTTAAGATTGAGGCTGTCCTGAGCGGAACGCTCAACTTCATCTTCAACAGGATTTCTGCCGACTGCCCATTCTCCAAAACGGTGCGTGCTGCTAAGGAAGCAGGTTATTCAGAGCCCGATCCACGTATCGACCTCAGTGGAACAGATGTGGTACGCAAGATTGTCATCCTTGCGCGCGAGGCAGGCTACCGCGTGGAACAAGAGGACGTAGAAAAACACTTCTTCGTCCCCGACAAGTATTTTAAAGGCTCTTTGGATGAGTTCTGGAAGCATCTCCCAGAACTTGACGCCGACTTTGAGGAGCGTCGCAAGGCCCTTGAAGCAGAGGGCAAGCGTTGGCGTTTCATCGCTACCATGGATCACGGCAAGGTGAGTGTGGCTTTGAAGGCCGTAGGGCAAAACAGTCCTTTTTATAACATTGAGGGCAGCAACAATATCGTGTTGCTGACCACCGAGCGTTATAGGGAATATCCTATGCTCATCCAAGGCTACGGGGCCGGTGCAAGCGTCACGGCAGCAGGTGTATTCGCCAATATCATCAGTATCGCAAACGTTTAATAGTCAGGGTAACATGAAACACATTATTATATTAGGCGACGGCATGGCTGACCATGCTGTTAAGCGTCTCGGTGGTAAGACATTGTTACAATATGCTGATACGCCGTATATGGACATGCTGGCACGTAAAGGCCGTACAGGCCGACTGATGACCATTCCCGATGGTTTCCT
>CALJCU010000560.1 GCA_938023885.1 uncultured Prevotella sp.
ATGAAAAAAGAAGAGTAATACGACAGTAAAATCACGCAATATGAAAAACAAGCAATATCATAAGCATTCGGTGCATCAGGCGGCGTTTGCTTTTCTCTGTATTATGGGGATGACTCTCGGTGCTTGTTCCGATAATGACCTCGATGATGCAACCAATCAGGGCGACCGTGGCACTGCGGTTTCTTATATTGTCTCTAATGCGCAGAACGGCGCGCACCGTTCAGCTGCTGCTCGTGCTCTGCCTGGCAGTCCGTTGAGCCGTGCTGCTTTTGCGGAACAGATTGCGCCCTTGAGCCTCACTCCTGAAGATCTCATTTCGCAAAAGCTCGATGTGCAGGGCGGTGACGGCAACACCTGCCTCATAGAAATCACTACGGCCGGTATAGAAAGCATGCCGCGCAAGGCGGAGACGAGCACGGAAGCCGGAACAGCAAACCGTTCCTGCATCGCCCCTCGTGCGAATATTGTTGAAACATTCTCCGCTGCAGACCATTTTTCCTCCATCGGCTACCGTGGAACGACTTCTACCCTCAGCCCCACACCATGGTTCTACAACAAGGACACAAATCCCGACGGTACGCTCGTCAATGAGATTCTGTGGTCGTGGGAACAGCCCTATGGAAAGTTTTATGCTGTTTATCCTTTAGTGACTTCCAGCTACAACAAATTGCAGCTGTCTCCCGAGAGCTATACATCTACACCTTATGTTGATTTCGAAGTAGAGCCGAAGGTGGTCAATCAGAAAGATCTCATGACGGCCTGCTCCGGCGAAGTGAAGTATGCCACTCGATACGTGGCTCCGACAACGAACCTCAATTTCCATCACGCACTGACGGCAGTGCGCTTCAAAGTGGGGCAGAATCTTTCATGGAACAAGACAATAACGAAAGTGGAAATCGTCAACGCGCAGAGCAAGGGACGCTACACGCTCTCCTCGAAAGCCGACGGCACGGGGGCTGCGTGGAGCAACTTGAGCACTCCCGCCACGTTCACCCTTGGTGGCGACGGTACGCTCAATGTGAGCACTTCGCAAGCCGTTAACCAAATCATCATGGGCAATAATGGCGACAACTTCACTTTCTATATGATTCCGCAATCGCTTGCAGGCGTGAGCGTAAAGATCTACTTTGACAACAGCACTACACCTGCTATCACTGCCAACCTCTCCGGCACATGGAAGCCCGGCACAACGAAGACTTACGCCTTGTCGCAGAAGACCAGCACCTGGGAGTATCAACTTACTGTGACCAGCCCTGCAGCTGCGAGTTACTTAGAAACTACCGCTCAATATTACACAGTTCAGAGCTATCGCAAGGATCCCATTACACATGTTCAGCAGGCAGTGAAGTGGAAAGTTGTAGGATATGAGGAAAGTTCTGATGGCGGCAATACCTGGACATCTCTCAGCACAACCAAGCCTGTATGGCTCACCAAGTTGAGCAAAGAGGAGGGCAATGGCGGCACATCTGCCGAGAGTGGCACAGCTACCCTTACCAAGAATATTACCGACTTCCTTGCTAAGTATAACGAAGTGCTGCAGGATGCTCCGCAAAAAGGCTCTGCCGGCAACTACTACAACCTCTCCAACGCCACGGGTGCAGCCTCCGTTGAGAACACTGCCAACTCTTACCTCATCTCTGCTCCCGGCTACTACCGCATTCCGTTGGTTTATGGTAACGCTATCACGGGCGGTGCTACTAATGAACATTCCTATAAAACCACTGTGTCAGGCTCTTATGTCTTGAAAAACTTCAAGGATCATGCAGGTAAGAATATCACTGATCCTTGGATTACGCAGAGCAATGGAGGCGCGAATGTACCCGATGGAGCAAAGATTGTTTGGACAGACCAAAGCGGCATTATAGAAGCGAGCAGTCTTTCTCTTTCTGCCGACAAAAAGTTTGTACAGTTCCATGTGCCGCAGGACAAGATTAAGAACGGTAACGCTGTCATCGCCGTCACGAAAGGCGGCACGGTGGTCTGGTCCTGGCACCTGTGGTTCGACCACAAGGAAGTCCTCAACACCATCCCCGTTGTCAACCATCAAGGCGTTACGTATAAGTTTACCAAGCAGACGCTCGGTTTCGCCTACCGCAAATGGGACGGCTCCACCTACAACAAGCCGCGCGTGGCCCGCGTGAAGGTGGAGCAGAGCATCGCCAACAGCGGCACAAAGCAGGTTGCCTACATCGACATCACTCAAAATCCCGGCAGCGTCAAGGAAATATCCTCCACTTACT
>CALJCU010000561.1 GCA_938023885.1 uncultured Prevotella sp.
CGTCCGCCAAGACCGTGGCAGACTTCTGGCAGTCGATGCTCGATGACAAGACCACCTTCGTCACCGAGCGTTGGGGCGATTCCTTCACCAAGGCCCTGACCGACAAGACCCTGATCGGCACGATCGGCGCCGCTTGGGAAGCACCGCTCATCTCCGGTGACCTGGCGAAGACCGATAACAAGGGCGAATGGGCAGTTGCTCAGCTCCCTGATTTCGGCAAGGGCGCCCTCACCGGCCCCGACGGCATCCGGCTGGCCCGCACCGCCCGACCCGACCTGGTGCTGCTCGACCTTGGACTTGGCGGCTCGACAACTGTCGGTGTGGAGATATGCCGTCATACGAAACAGAGTTATCCGAAAGTGAAAGTGCTCATCTTCACGGGTGAGATTTTGAATGAGAAACTGTGGGTTGATGTGCTCGATGCAGGCTGCGACGGCATCATCCTCAAGACCGGAGAACTGCTCACGCGCAATGATGTTGAGGCTGTGATGAGCGGCAAAAAACTCGTCTTCAACGAGCCTATCCTTGAGAAGATTGTAGAGCGTTTCAAAAAGAGTGTCAACAATGAGATCATGCGCCAGGAGGCTCTTATCTCTTATGACATCGATGAGTACGACGAACGTTTTCTCCGCCACCTCGCCCTCGGCTATACGAAAGAACAGATCACACAGCTCCGTGGCATGCCCTTCGGTGTCAAGAGCCTTGAGAAACGACAGAATGAGCTCGTGAAGAAACTCTTCCCCGAAGACAACTCAGGCGTAGGCATCAACGCCACACGCCTCGTGGTGAGAGCGTTGGAACTTCGCATCCTTGACCTCGACAATCTGCATCCAGATGAGGAATAATTCGAGAGATATGTTCAAGAGAAACTGGCTTAGTACAGCGATAATGGGTATTCTTATCGCCTATATCGTCTTCATTCTTGGTTCATGGCTGTGGTCCGCAGCTATGCCCTCCTCCCCGGTTCGCCCATTATTAAGTGATGCGGGCATACGATGGCTCTTCGGCACGTTTGTAATCAATCTTGCCCAACCACTGCTCGTATGGATCCTGTTGCTCGACGTCGCGTTAGGAGCATACACAAGAAGTGGACTGGGACATGCCTTAAAACAATTGATCCATCCTCATTCACATCTCAGCAACCTTGAGAAACGTGGATTATGGCCTGCTATAGAGGTAGCAGTATTCGAACTCATCATCATAGCTTTGCTCATCTTGCCCCGGCATGCTATCCTATTGAATATCACAGGTACACTCTATCCGAGCAGTGCTTCAAAAAGCCTCATTCCAGGCATTGCCTTCATATTGTTGTCTGCTTCCATCTTCTATGGACTTTTTTCAGGAACACTCCATAACTACAAAGATACTGTAGCATGCGCATTGAGAGGCGGCCGCCGTCTGAAGATTATTCTCTGCTTCTACGTGCTGCTCGTAGAACTTGCGGCTATCGTAAAATATACATTGATAAACTGAAAACAATAATAGAACCGACTTCTATTATTGAATCTGCCGATAATCATCGCTATCAAGCAATTGTGCAACAGTAACATCAGGATGTCTCTTCATATAATGGCTGATCATCCTGACATAGTCTGTATCAAACATATCAGACTCCATCACCTTATTGGTCACCCACATTACTTTTCCCATGTGGAGGTCTTTCTCCAGCTGGGTTCTCGCATCATAATTCTTCAAAGGATAGAGACTGAGAAGATAGAAACTGACACAATCGGGAACGATATAGGAGCGGTTCATGGTCTCCAGTTGTTCACTGCTGTAGTTGAACTTCCTATAGATCGGATATTTAGCACCCATATATTTGTCAAGTGATATGCCTATAGTCTGGTCACCCACGACAATGCTCTGATCCAGCGCCCCAATCTGTGTATAGACACGGGGCAATGAAAGTTTAGGAATCCATCCTCTTAAAGTAGAAAATGCCTTACGAAGACCTCTATTGATGTCATCCATATTGGCATATTCTAGCTCCACATCGTTGACAAGAGTCTGCAATGTTGAGTCCTGATAAAAACGGAGGAAACGCTCGCTGATATCATGATCGCTGACATCGCCGATGCGCAACATCTTCTCTATCAAAGTACGAGTCTCGATCGGATACTCCGTGTTCATCTGCTGCAAAGCTGAGAAATCACCAGTAATCACATAGCGGCTCTCCAAACGATCATAACGCTCCACCTTCATGTTGGACGGGTCATCATCATCATCGTTTGACTTAAGCCTAAACTCACAAGAAGAGCATAGAACACAAAGCAACAGTAATATATAATATACCTTCTTAAACAATATTCCTGAGTTATGCGGGCTTCTAATACCCTATGGTTCTGCAAAAGTAAGGAAAATATTCGATAGTGCCAAATAATAGGCTAAATAAATGCAAAAACTTGTATCAAAAGCATTTATTTTATGCACATTGTATTAAGAATGTGTAAAAGGAGAACACAGATATGCCAACACGAAATCATTGTTGACCTCATAGCCGACCGTTATCTGTGAATGTTGCCGGAGATTCTCAACCACGACATCCCCTTCATCTTCCTGAGAATAAGGTTGCAAACGCATCTCATGAAACTCCAGATGCTGCTCGGTAAAAAACTTATAGACTGCCTCCTTCGAGCACCAATTGATCAATCGCTCAGCGAGAGTTTCCTGCTGCTCATCCTCACGAATAAAGCGCGAGACCACACGATTGACACGCTCGGAGACATATTCAATATCAATCCCCACCCGATAAGTTTTCGAAAGAATCATCGCTGCCCAGCCCTCGGTATGCGAGATGCTGATATGATAGCCATTGACAAACGGCGCCCCGTCATCATTATGACGGATAAAGAGCGTATCATCACCTGTCAGTGCTTTCAATAACAGATACTCGGTGACTTTCTCCTTGCGGCGATGGGGAGCAGTGGACGAAGAGAGGTCGACATGCTCAGGCACAGGAAGCTGCTCAAGCGTTTCGGACATCTGCCACAGTGCCAGCCACGCACCATTGTCAAGCTTCTGCTTTCTTATCAGTGGCATTGTTCTTCCCCGGTTCATTGATGATGACCTTCACACGACTGATACGGCGCTCCTCCACTGCCATCACCTGCAGCTCCGACGCGGAGGCGAAGGCGATGGAGGGGGTCTCTCCGGTCGATGCTGCAGGCGCCCCCGTAGCATTCGAGAAGCGGGGCGCCGTCATCTCGGAACGCTTCAAGCAGCTGGAGGCCGACTGTGCCGCCCGCACCAAGCCGACCGAGCTGCTCGACCATGTGGACACCGTCTCGGTGGCCCGGGATCTTGACGTGCTGCGGGCGCTGTCCGGGGACCAGAAGCTCAACTACGCGGGCTTCTCCTACGGCACCTTCCTGGGGGCTCACTACGCCGAGCTCTTCCCCGCCAACACCGGCCGCATGGTCCTCGACGGCGCCCTCGACCCCAGCCTGAGCCTCAGCGAGCACATTCTCGGGCAGGCCCGGGGCTTCGAGCGGGCGCTGCGCAACTATGTCTCCTGGTGCCAGTCGGGGCAGAACTGCCCCCTCTCCGGTGACGCCGACGCCGGCGTCAAGCAGATCGGGGACATCTTCAACTCGGCCGACCAGTCGCCCGTGCCCTCCTCGGACGCGAACCGTCCGGTCACGGGTGACGACATGAAGCAGGTCGTCTCGGTCGCGCTCTATTCTCCGGAATCCTCCTGGGACGTCCTGAACGAGGCATTTGGGCAGGTCGTCAACCAGAAAGACGCCTCGGCCTTCAGGGCCATCGCGGACCAGCTTGCAGCTCAGCCCCTGGTCAACACCGGTGCGAACATCGCCATCAACTGCCGGGACTACCAGGTCGAGGGCGACATGGCCACCTGGAAGGCGCAGAGTGAGAAGGTGCAGAAGGCCTCACCTCGCTTCGCGTCCACCTTCGATGGTGCCGAACTGGGGTGCCAGGCCTGGGGGCACACCAACCCCCAGCCGTCCAAGAAGCTTCACGCCAAGGGAGCCGCGCCGATCCTCGTGATCGGGACGACCGGTGACCCGGCCACTCCGTACGAGGACGCCGTGTCCCTGGCCGATCAGCTGGACTCCGGCCAGCTCCTCACCTGGGAGGGTAACGGGCACACGGCTTACGCCAGCTCCGGGCGCGGCCCCTGTGTCATCAAGGCGGTCGACACCTACCTGCTGAGCGGCACCATACCCAAGAAGGGGCTGACGTGCCACGGCACGGAGTGAGCCCGCGAGAAAACGCCACCCTCCCGCCGGCTGTCCGCTGAGGATCGTCAGGGAGCGTTGCGGGTAGGCATCACCGTGGTTGGGGCGCCGGCGACAGGCGTCCCAACCACGGTTCTTTTCTTCTCCCAGATGCCTGCCCATGACGCGGACGCGTTCCGTTTACTGTTTGTAATATAACGGTTATGAAAAATAGCGTGATT
>CALJCU010000562.1 GCA_938023885.1 uncultured Prevotella sp.
GCTGAATATCCGGGCAACCCGAACGGTTCTGATTACAACGTGGCAGGTATCTGCTCCGCTGACGGCCGTCATCTCGCTATGATGCCGCATCCGGAGCGCACTATCTTCCCGTGGCAGTGCGCTTACTATCCCGCAGAGCATCGCAACGACGATGTGACGCCGTGGATTGAGGCCTTTGTCAATGCAAGGAAGTGGATCGAAGAGCATAAATAAACATGGTCAATCAATCCAAGAGTCTTTATACCCAATTATTCAAGACATTCTTCAAGATTGGCGCATTCACCCTCGGGGGTGGATACGCTATGATTCCAATCATCGAATCGGAGGTTGTGGAGAAGAACAAGTGGGTCAATAAAAGTGACTTCCTCGACCTTATCGCCATTGCACAGAGCTGTCCGGGTGTCTTTGCTGCGAACATTGCTACGTTTATCGGCTATAAGGTCAAAGGAGAAAAGGGGGCACTATGCACCACGTTGGGTGCCGTACTCCCCTCTTTCCTCTTCATTCTGCTTATTGCGATGGTGTTTCATCATTTCATGCAGATCCACTGGATAGCCGCGATGTTCAACGGTATCCGTCCTGCCGTCGTGGCACTTATCGCTGTACCTACCTTCAACCTCGCCAAGAGCGCGAAGATCCATCTCGGCAACTGTTGGATTCCTATTGCCGGAGCCTTACTCATCTGTGCCTGTCATGTCAACCCGATATGGATCATCATTGCAGCCGGTGCAGGCGGATATGTCTATGGTAGAATAGTTAAGAAATAAATTACTGAGAAAAATATATCGCATAATAATGATATTCCTTCAACTCTTCTGGACATTCTTTAAGATAGGGCTTTTCGGTTTCGGAGGCGGCTATGGGATGCTTTCACTCATTCAGATGGAGACCGTACATAACCACCACTGGCTCACGAGTGCGGAGTTTACCAACATCGTGGCCATCAGTCAGATGACCCCCGGTCCTATCGGCATCAACTCAGCCACCTACTGCGGGTTCACCGCCATACACAGCACGGGCATGGGTAACGCCCTGTCCATCTTAGGATCTTTCGTTGCTACTTTCTCGCTCGTATTGCCGTCGTTTGTGCTCATGATTCTCATCAGTAAGTTATTCATGCGCTACATGAAGACACGCGCCGTACAAAGCGTGTTCCAAGGCCTTCGTCCTGCTGTCGTCGGTCTGCTCGCTGCCGCTACCATCATGCTGCTCAATGAGGAGAACTTCGGAAATCCGTCAGTATCCGCATGGCAGTTCGTTATCAGCATTTTGCTCTTTGCTGCCACCTTCATTGGAACTATGTGGCTGAAGATCAACCCTATCCACATGATCTGCTATGCCGCCGTCGCGGGGCTGGTATTGCTGTATTAAGTTAGGAGTTAATCGTCTCATATTCCTTCTTGCAAAGATAACCAATATTTTAATACCTCCTTCTTTTCAATACCCGAAAAAATGAAGTGTGACACAATAGTATCATAGTATCATCTTTGCGCAACATAGTACCATGACGATGCCATGCAAAGTGTTGCACACACGCATATTTTTATAGGATAAGCGTGCTTAGACATCAAACAAAAAATGTAACTTTGCAGATAAATAGCAATGACATAAAAACAATATCAAGACAATGATAAAGAAACTGTTATTCTCACTTATTCTGCTGTTTACTATGGCAAACATTGATGCCGCACAGCCCCTGCGTATAGACCCGGCCAATTGGTTCGCAGGCATGAAAGATCCTTCCCTGCAGATCATGTTCTACGGCAAGGATATCCGCAACGTAAAGAATGTCACGACCGATTATCCCGGTGTAAAAGTCGACTCCATCGTGAGACTCGACTCTCCTAACTATCTCTTCGTTTACCTCAACCTCAGGTATGCCAAGGCGGGAGAGATGACGCTGAAGCTCGATTCCAGGAAAATAAAGTATCAACTCAAGGAGCGCACGGTGCGTGGTGAGGACCACAGAGGTTTCACCAATGCCGACGTGCTCTATCTCCTCATGCCTGACCGCTTCGCCAACGGTGACCCGAAGAACGATGTTGTCAAAGGCATGCACGACCAGACCAGTGACCGCACGAAACCGTCCCTGCGCCACGGCGGCGACCTCGCAGGCATCGGCCAGCATCTCGACTATTTCAAGGAGCTCGGCGTCACAGCCCTGTGGTTCACACCGGTACTTGAGAACGACTGGCCCAACGAGGGCGTCAACTCCTCCTACCACGGCTATGCTACGACCGACTATTACAAAGTCGACCCACGCTTCGGCACCAATGACGAATATTGCAAGCTTATCGCCGACTGCCACAAACAAGGACTGAAAGTCGTGATGGACATGATCTTCAACCATTGTTCCGACTATCATATCTGGAACAAAGACATGCCGTCGAAAGACTGGTTCAACAGCCCCAACTACGGCATGCAGACAAGCTACAAGCTCACCCCTGTTCTCGACCCGTATGCCAGCAAGGTGGACATGGCGGAGACCGTGGACGGATGGTTCGTGTCGTCCATGCCCGACCTCAACCAGCGCAACCCGCACGTCATCAAGTACCTTATCCAGAATTCCGAATGGTGGATCGAGACCGTCGGCATCGAC
>CALJCU010000563.1 GCA_938023885.1 uncultured Prevotella sp.
GTCGCCCGTTAAGCACATCCATTCGCCTGACGGCATACCGGCTGCCCAACTGTCTGATATCCGGTGCCTTCCGTGCAGCCTCCAGGCCTTCCTTTGCCTGCGCGTTATTAGGGAGAGAGTCGAGTACGACCTGATACTCCTTCACGGCACCTTTATAATCGCCGTTCTTCATCAGCAGACGGGCGAGCTTGAGGTGGTCATCGGCATTATCCTCATGATAACGGATGGCATTGCGGTAAGCCACGATAGCCTTGGCCGTCTGTAGGCTCTTATCGTAACAGTAAGCCATCTTGCGAGCGATGGTACCTCGCGCCTTGCGGTCTCTCGGCTCCGTCTTCTGATAAGCCTGCTTGAAATTGTCCGCGGCATCATAATACTCCCCCAGGGCAAGGTTTTTCTCACCTTGCTTCATATATTTGTCAGCGCCACAGGAAGACAACAACAGAATAGCGATAAAAAAAAGAAATAAATGCCGTGAACACAACATAGTTATCACAATATATCACAAAGGAGGATTACGTTATTGCTTGCAGTGGCCGGTCTTGTACCGGCCACTAGCCAATACCGTTGCATCCCCAAAAGTCTACCCGTTATTAACCTTGATAATCTTTGTCTTCGGCAATTCCTTGTTTCGGATATTGACACGGGTCACTACTGCCTGGGCGAGGTTGAGGAATGCCTGGCCCGTCATGCTGTCAGCATCGAGCGCTGCGGGCTTGCCGGCATCACCACTGTCGCAGATACCCTGTACGAGCGGGATCTGAGCAAGCAAAGGCACATTCATCTCCTTGGCAAGATTCTTGCAGCCGTCCTTGCCGAAGATATAATATTTGTGGTCGGGGAGTTCCTTCGGGGTGAACCACGCCATGTTCTCCACGAGTCCGAGAATAGGCACGTTGACCTTATCGTTGGTGTACATGTCGATACCCTTACGTGCATCGGCGAGTGCCACCTTCTGCGGCGTCGAGACGATAACGGCACCCGTGATGGAGAGCGTCTGAAGGAGTGTAAGATGGATATCGCTCGTCCCCGGCGGTGTGTCGAGGATGAAATAGTCGAGGTCTCCCCAGTCAGCATCAGCGATGAGCTGCTTCAGAGCTGCCGTCGCCATGCCCCCACGCCACAACGTTGCCGTGTCAGGATCGACGAAGAAACCAATGGACAGGAGCTTCACCCCATATTTCTCTATCGGCTCGATGAGCCGGCGTCCGTCTTTTTCCACACCGTAAGGCCGTTCCTCCCCCATACCGAACATTCCTGGCATCGAAGGACCGAAGATATCGGTATCGAGCAGTCCTACCTTGTAACCCAACCGTTTCAGGGCGATGGCAAGGTTGGCAGATACCGTGCTCTTGCCCACTCCACCCTTGCCGGAGCTCACAGCGATGATGTTCTTCACGTTGGGCAACAGTTTGCCGACCTCAGGACGAGACGCACTTCTGAACTCTGTGCCAATCGTCACCTCGATCTCGTCACCAAGTTTATACCTCAGCGTTGCCTCAGCCGACTTCACGGTTGACTTGATGAACGGATCAGTCTCACGGGGGAAGATAAGCGAGAAACTTACCTTGTTGCCATTGATGCGCATGTTGTCGGCTACCATGTCACTCTCCACAAGGTTCTTTTTCGTACCAGGATAGATGACGGTAGCGAGGATGTCGCGTATCAGTTTCGGATATAATGTCATAGCGTATATTATTGCGTGTTATGTATTATTAATTAGGGCAGACAAAAGTAAGCATTCCCTCGTAGAAATCCAAATAAAAACTAAATATTTTAGATGTGGTAAGAATAATTAGTACCTTTGTGTGCAAGCGATAAACATATTTACCCATGAATTTCCGGAATATACTATATACTCTCTGCTTAGCCTTTGTCTCACTGTCCGCTCAGGCCCGTTCTGTAGCACTCTATCCAGGGAGCAGCGTGACCTACACGGTGCAGAAGAAGCACAGTCCTGTCGTGAGCAAGGCTTTAGAACTGATGGCAGGCGATTTGAAGACAACTTCAAAGACGGTCAGGGCCGACCTCCTCATCTCTCAACTCGACATGGCGTCGAACAAAGACATGAAGACACTCGGGGAACTACAGGTACCTGTGATGGACATCATCGCCAGGAAAGATGCGTTCTGGATTGGTGTGCGCGGCTCTAAGACGGTCATCATCGGCAGCAATGGGCGCGGCACAGCCTATGGCATTCTGCAGTTTGCCGGGACAGGCAATTCGCAGAATACAGTGAAGGGTGATACCGAAGTTCCATCGGTGGAATACCGCGGATTGTCACTCGAGAGATCGGGAAAGACCGATTATCACCAACTCTTTGAGGACATGCTGCGCCACCGTGCCAACTTTCTTTGTGAAGGCTGGGACAGTGGCAACGCACCTGACCATTTTGTCCACAGTCTGCGTCAGCTCGCAGATTCCTTCGGCATCTTTCTCGCCACGCCTCACGGCTCCCACAGTCTTCGCCTGCAAGGAATGAAGGAAAGCGTGACCGTCAGCATTGGATGGGCTGACGACAACTATGGATATATCGCACTCGTCGGCGACGGCAGCGACAACGGAGCCGTCTACCACCTCGCCTATGCCGGTCAGCCACACAGTTACCTCTGGCTCTGTACCACGCAGCCCGCCCTTATCGCCAATGAGCTGCAGACAGCCTATCGCAAAGGCGCCGGCCGGCTCTGGATGGCCGTAGTCCATAACCCCGATGTCGCTGCTTATCAACTCGATCTGATAATGGATATGGCATGGGATATCAAGTCGGTCAATCCGAGCAACACAAGTGGACACCTCCGCTACTGGCTCACGAGGCAGTTCGGTTCAAATGCCGCCAGCACCCTCGCAGAGCCTCTCCGCCAATATTTCCGGCTTACCGACATCCGCAAACCTGAGTTCATGGACTTCTCCAGACAGAAAGCACCGTCGAAACATAACAGATACGGAGATGGAGGCATCGCCAACACAGAGTTCAATGTGGAAGAGTTTGACAATGAGCTCGACCGATATCTCAATAATTATCATAAGGTATGTGAGCAAGTACAGAATGCACGCCGGTATGTCGCTGACACCGACAGTGACAAGTTCTTCACGCTCATTGAATATCCCGTCCTTGCATCAGCCCAGATGGCGGTGAAGATGTTAGAGTCGCAGGAGTCACGCCTCATCGCCCGTCCCGTCAGCTTCCATCACGACAGTGAGGCTCTGGAATCGGCAGCACGAAGCATCAAGGCTTATTGGAAGATACAGACACTCACCTCTTTATATAACAACGCACTGGCACGGATGCACCGGACGGAGACCATGGATGCCGCACCCGAAGGGCTCGCTGTCTTTGGTCCGCCCCAGCTCCCAGACACACTCAGTGAGGCGGAACTGCAGCAATACGGCAACTACACCCACAGCGATGCGTCGATTAACAACGACAACAACATTGTCAGCACGGCTGCCCGTTTTGCGGAAGCCAGTCAAGGCGCAAGGACTATCGACCTCCTGGGGCGATCACTCAAAGCCGTGGAGCTCAGCCAAGGCGACTCGCTGACATACCGTTTCACGTCTGGTACTGTTGGCGGTGTACTGCGTCTCGCTTTCGTTCCCACCCATGCCCTCAACGGCGGCAGCCTGCAGTGCACCATCCGCATCGACAATAACACGCCGCGCACCGTTGTCATCACCGATGGCTCACAGGGTGACCGTTGGGCTGACGGTGTACTGCGCGGTCAGGCCCTTGTCACGCTCCCCGTGGCCCTCGAGGCCGGCTCTCACACTCTCTGCATAAAAGCCCTCTCCGACCATGTCGTCTTTGATGAGTGGATGATAGACCGTGACGCTGACCGCCGGTTCTATGTGTTCCCAGTACAACCATAATGATAATTGATAGTATTAGTTGCGGTGGCCGGTAGAAGACCGGCCACCGCAAC
>CALJCU010000564.1 GCA_938023885.1 uncultured Prevotella sp.
CATGCTTGTCGAGAGCAGCAGTATACAGGCTATTGATAAAAAATGTTTCATAAGTACATAAAATTATTTGGAGTGGAATTTATCTACAATTAAATATGTATTCCTTCAATAATAGTCTTAAACTGGTAGATGGCGATGTGGTTCGGATCAAGCTTCGACGCCTCTTCGAGGTAACGCTGGGCATGCTCTTTGTCGCCGAGGCCATAATAGCCGAGGGCAAGCATAAACTTACAGTGCACCTGATTGCTGAGGTTGAGGTCTCCGTCCCAAATTTGTATGTCAGGCAGCGACACGGCGAAGTAATCCATCACAACATGGTCGAAGAGATGGTTCTTGCCATAGTTGAGGAGCTTGTAGAACCGGCCGTGGGCCTCTCCCACTCTGCCGAGCTTCAGCAGAGCCATGCCCTGATAGAAAATCTTGTCGGGCTTGGCGTCGTTATAGTACATGGCAGCGGCTGGTTCCGTCGGACCGAGTGTGGCTTTCTCCCAACTCTCGCGGGCTTTCTCCTTGTCACCTTTGGCATCGTAGGCACAGCCGAGAAGGTAATAGAAGTCATTCTCCTGAGCGCCATAGAGCTTGCCTTCACCGAGGTGATGGGGATAGACGAGGCACTCCTCAAGCAGCGAGATAGCCTTGTCGTTGTCTCCGGCCTCCATCGCTTGCTTGGCGAGCTCCACACGCGAGAGCTGATACTAAGTGCTGACCTTGCCTTCGCCACCCTCCCAGGGATGGAACTTATGGTCGTCAAGCTTGTTCTTGGCCTCCTCATAACGGCCCGTGAGGTTGAGCAGCGTGATCTCCTCCAGCAAGAGATCGTCGCGCTGAGCGATGAGCTCCGGATATTTCTCGAGGTTGTCCAGACGCTGCTGATGGTCGTAGCCGAGGCATTTGTAGAGTTGGTCAAGCTCCATGAGGATGCGGGCATCACTCTTATTGAGTTTGAACGCTTTCTCCATATCCTCCACGGCCTCTTCCACATTATATTCCTTGTTATACTCGTCCAAAGCGAGATTGCGCCATACGGTGGGGAATGTAGGATCAAGCTCTGAGGAGCGCAGCCAATGACGACGGGCCACGTCATACTGACGGGCACCATAATATAATGTACCTAAGTAATAGTTAGCCTTCGCATCGTTCGGATTCACCTCAAGAGCTTTGTTCAGCGCCAGGATAGCCTCCAGTCTGTTGGGGAAACAATAGCTTGAATCGGCCTTCTCTCCTTTCTTGAACGCCTCTTCATCACCTGCCAGTCCCATATAATAATAGGTCATAGCTGTTGTAGCTTTCTCGGCAAAAGCTATCTTCCAGATATTGATGGCGGTCTTGTTCTGTCCTGCCTGCCAATAGTCGAGAGCCAGCTCATCATAGTTGTTGAACATGCCATGTAGAATATCTATGAGCTCGTCGAGCTTTGTCGAATCACCCGTGAGGAGATATTCCTCATAACGGCAGCCATAGTTGAAGAGGTCGAGCTTGTTGGACTCCTTGCACACAGCCAGGGCCTCATCTTTTCTGCCGAGAAGGCGCAGGACAGTAGCCCTGAGCGCGAGCACTTTATGGTTACGCGTGTTGACAGCGAGTGAACTGTTGATCTCATCCAAGGCATCCTTGAGACAACCTTGTTTCGTGGAGATGAGCGCTGCCTGATAGAGTGCAGCCCCACGCCATGCATAGCTCCAGGCTGCTTTCCAGAACCATTCATAAGCCTCAGAGAGCTTGCCCTGATACTTCAAAGACAAGGCAAGATTGTACAGCGGCTCACTGTCATAAGGGTTCGGGTTACACTTGAAAAGCACCTTCTGTGCCGTGCGCAGATATTTCTCAGCCTTGGCGAAACGGCCACGGCGCAGATACCACAGACCGAGCTGATTGTTGCAACGGTAGTCGCGCGGGTCACGGCGCAGGGCCTCCTCGTAATAGTCGACGGGACTCCAGGAAGCATGACGGTACTGCTCGAGATGCAGACCGGAGAGATAGAGCTGGTCGTTGGTCTTGGTGTCCTCCGGGCGCAGGCATGGCTCGGCCGGATCGGGGATAGGACGGATCTCGTCGGGCTCTGCATGCCAACTTAATGAGTTAGGAGTTAGGAGACAGGAGTTAGGAGTTGATCCGGAGGGAGTTGAATAGCTTTCTGCGTTGAACGTGAGATCGTTCAGACGTGCACCCTTAACATCAACGTGCTCCTCGAAGAGCAGATAGGAAGGATCGAGGTCTACCTCCTTGTCATAATAGACCGTGCCGTTATCATTCTTCAAGACGACATGCACATGCTGCTTGCTCGTGGCAAAGAGCTTGAACCATACAGTACCATCCTCATTCTTGTCAATATTGAACACGAGGTCCTTGCTGGCGTTCTTCACTACGCCTACCTCCTGATAAGGCATGAAATATTGTGTGAAACGCTTCTCCTCATAGGGCATGAGCCATGTGAAGTCGGGCTGGTTTTCCGTAAACACACCAGCCATAAGCTCGATATAAGGACCGTCGGCATCCGTGAGGTTGCGGTCCCAGGCATGGCCGAAGTCGCCGTTGCCCCATGTCCACTGCTTTTTACCGGGGGACACATGATGAGAGGCTACATGAAGCATGCCACCATGAGTGTCATTCTCATAACCACCCTCAAAGTTGTACTTGGAGTTGACACCCATGTAAGAGGTAGGCACCTTAATGTTCTTATAGTTGGAGATATCTACGCCTGCGGAGTAGTCCATCTTGTAATAAGTGCCCGTAGCGATCGGGAAAGAGCTGACAGCGCGTTTGCCATGATCGAACACTGCATTGATATCCTGTGGGAAGACACTCTGATAGAAGTCGTTGACAGCGACTGCCGGATTAGCCCACCAGAGGAAAGTCTGCGGCAACGGCGTGCCATTGTAGAGGTGCCCCTTAATCTCGAGATAAGCCTTTCCGGGGCGAAGAGTAAAGCCCGCTGCTCCCTTCTGATGGAACATACGCTCATACTCATTGACCCATACTGTGACAGAGCCGTCAGCATTCTCCTCAATCGTTGAGTCGACAGGAAGATAGGTGGAAGGACGGTGGTGCTGCGGCCAGTTGAACTCAATGCCGCCACTGATCCACGGGCCTGTGAGACCGACGAGTGCGGGTTTGATGACGTGGTTGTAATAGACGAAGTGGCGCTGCTTCACCTTGTCATAGGCCATCTGGATACGGCCGCCGAGCTCCGGCAGGACCATAACCTTGATATAATCGTTCTCCATATAGATGGTGTGCAAAGGGGATCCCATGACGGATCGGGAATCATAGGTCTTGACCATGGCTTCATGACGGCAGTTTGTCATCGGGCATCGCTTTCCTTGGTG
>CALJCU010000565.1 GCA_938023885.1 uncultured Prevotella sp.
ACCTTCACTCTCGTTTGTTGGAGCGTGCAGCACGCATCAACGACCAGCAAGAAGTGGCCGAACAGATGAACGACCTGCCCGAATGTATGCAAGGTAAGGTTAAAGGTGGTGGCTCATTGACTGCATTGCCTATCATTGAGACGCAAGCCGGCGACGTTTCTGCTTATATTCCGACGAACGTAATTTCTATTACCGACGGCCAGATTTATTTGGATACAAACCTCTTCAACAGAGGCCAACGTCCGGCTATTGATGTGGGTATATCCGTCAGTCGTGTGGGTGGTGCTGCTCAGATTAAGAGCATGAAGAAAGTGGCCGGAACGTTGAAGATTGACCAAGCACAGTATCGTGAATTGGAGTCTTTTGCGAAGTTCTCTTCTGATATGGACCCGGTGACAGCTATGACCATCGACCGTGGACGTAAGAATAATGTCCTCTTGATTCAGAAGCAGTATTCGCCGATGCCCGTTGCAGAGCAAGTAGCCATACTTTATTGTGGCACACGTGGACTCTTGAAGAGCGTACCATTGGAGAAGGTCGACGATTTCCAGACATCTTTCTTGCAAATCGTGCGCTCCTCTCATCAAGAAGATATCTTAGATGAAATCGTCAAAGGTAATCTGAGTAAGGAAGTTTGCCAAGCGATTGAGAAAGTTGCATCCGAAGTTTCCGCCCAATATCAGTAAAAGGATAGCTTATGCCCTCATTAAAAGAAGTCAAGACCCGAATATCATCTGTCGGCAGCACGCGTAAGATTACTAGTGCGATGAAGATGGTGGCGTCTGCCAAGTTGCACCAAGCTGAGAAAACCATTGAAAGCATGCGTCCTTACGAAGAGCGTTTGCATGCAATCATGGCCCGTTTTGTCGGCAACCTTGAGGGTGAAATCTCTTCACCGTTTGCTGTAAAACGAGAGGTGAAGCGCGTAGCATTGGTGGTTTATACCTCCAATTCCTCTCTTTGTGGCGCCTTCAATGGTAATGTTATCAAAGAATTTCAGCGCACACTCGACGCCTATCGTGCAAAAGGTATAAGCATTGTCAAGGTATATCCTTTCGGTAAAAAAGGATTAGAAGCGGTGCGTAAGGCTGGCTTTGAAGACGTTGCAGATTATTCTCACTTGATGGATCATCCGAGTTACAATCCGGCTGCTGAGGTTGCCGCCCAATTGATGCAATCGTATGAAGACGGCGAGATAGATCACGTTGAGTTGATTTATCATCACTTTAAGTCGACGGCAACACAAGTGCTAACACAAGAAACATTCTTGCCGATTGCTTTAGTTCAAGAAGAAGCAGACAAGACTAAGGCCGAGCCTGCTTTGGATTATATCATAGAGCCAGACGTCGAAACTTTGATGCTTAATCTCATACCCAAGGCACTGCACTTAAAGCTCTACACAGCCTTGCTTGATAGTTTAGCGAGTGAGCACGCCGCGCGCGTCGTTGCAATGCAGGTTGCTACTGACAACGCCGATGATTTGTTGCACGACCTCACGTTACAATATAATAAGAGTCGCCAGCAGGCTATTACAGCCGAGCTCCTCGATATCGTAGGTGGTGCTCAGCAATAAGTAAATACAATTTCCATTGTATAATAAAATGGGATGTACATTTGTTGTACATCCCATTTTTATATCTATCAAATAAAAGTCTTGATGAGGGACAGGTAATAACCCCGTGCTTTTATCTGAATATTTTCGTCTTATCTTTTGCTACCCCGCGTTTTGATCGTATTCGTTCAGCGCTAAGCATTTCCGATCAGAAAGACGCAAAGGGAAGCAAAAGATAGGATTTGTTTTTATTTTTTTACACTAAACGAATAGCCGTTCCACTTAAATACAATATTTTCGCTCGGTGACTCTACGTTTGAGTTCAGATAGATATCCTTGCCTCTTCGTGGCAGTTGAATGGCACCGATATGCTTCATCTCGATAAGCTTCTTTAAGTCGGGTAGGGGGCGCAACTTACGCGTTGTCGGATCATAGTCATAGCAATAGCATCTTGATGACATTCCGCCTATTAGTTGTTCCAATACCATAATCAACAGCTTGTGTCCGTTATTTCTATTCCAAACTCCAGCTTCGAGATTTCTCGACAAGTCACTGTTGTTGGATGACAGCCATCCTTTTTTTAGGTTGTAGATGATCGAACAATCATCTTCATAAAAAGCTTTTGTGCCGGTAACATTCGAAGTTTCCTCTGTGTCTACCTTCATAGTACGTTTGCCCGTAGCATATTCAACCAATATTTTTCGTGGGTCTCCGTCATTGCCCATCCACTGTTTGCAGAAAGCAAGCGTCAGGTTGAAAATGTTGGGCGTACCTTCTGATTGAGGCAGACTTATCTGTGTTTCTCCCCAGTAGTCTTCCAAGGCACTGCCAAATGCTGCGCGATGGTTTTCTGCTACATTCTCAGAAATCCATTCCTCTTCTTCTTCTTCTCCACATTCACAATCACTTCCCGCTCCTTCGTTCTCATCTTCGCTTGCTTCTTTATTTGCTTTCATGTTGGAGCGTCCTGTAGGTCCGAAGCCGCGTCCCTCAAGATCATCATTGTCGTTGTAGAATGTTGTTGTTGGATACTTCTTGAGATTTATGTTACCGATCTTTCCAATATGATGAATCTCGCACTCATTCAGTGTTATCTCACTATTATCTAAGCCGAAAAGAGTTCCCTCATTCTGTGATATACGGCACCGAGTGAAATTGGTATTTGTACAGTCCATAATCGAAATCATCGTAAACTCACGACAACGATAGAAGTCACAATCCTCAAAGGTCATATTTGCACAGTTGAGCAGTTCCATAATGCTGTAAGAGCAATCACGGATGATACTTTTTTTGCAAACAAGATTCTTTGTATTCGTGGCCGTGATACCCTCAATACCGCAACCGAAGAGGTCGCAGCGGTCGATTTCTATATCTTCACACTGCTTAAACTCCAATACACCGCCGGTGCAATACCCTTCGTCGGTATGCCCAGCTGTGAAGTTGACCAGCTTAATGCCCTTACACTTCAGGAAACTGAGCGGGTAGGCATAGCGTGGAGATATAAGAATAGTAGCCCCGTCTTTACCTTTTATGGTAAGGTTTTTCACCTTGTTGAGGGTCAGCATGTGGCCATCTGTTTCGTAATTTCTTATCAGCATGCTCTTAGTGTCGATGTCGTATTCAGCTGCTTCCATGCCCAGTTCCTTACATAAGTCACCGTTCTCAAGAACATCCGACAGATTGATGACTCCCTCGACTATAATGGTGCGATTAGAACCC
>CALJCU010000566.1 GCA_938023885.1 uncultured Prevotella sp.
TCTCAGAGGAAATAAATAATAGAGAAAGATCTAGAAGTTTGAAAACAAATTTACGGCATATCGTTTCTGGAGACTATTTATTTATAGATACTGATACTATTATTACAGGTGATTTATCATTTGTAGACAATATTGTGTCACCTATGGCTATGGTTGATGATATGAATTGCAATTTCATTGATAATCCAAATTATGCAAGACTCTCTGATAGGCTAAAAAGTCTTTTTGGTGTGAAAGTTTTACCTTCTTCTCATTATTATAATAGTGGTGTTATTTATGCAAAAGATAATCAAGATGTTCATGATTTTTATCGAGGCTGGTTTAAGAACTGGTCTTTATCAAAGGATAAAGGATGTTTTTTAGATCAGCCTGCTTTGTACAAAACTTGCATGGATTATCCGAATATTGTAGATGTAATGTCAGGTGAGTTTAATTGTCAACCATCTATAAGTATAAAATTCTTGTCTGATGCAAAAATAGTGCATTTCTTCAATGATAAGAATGCTGAATCGGACTTATCTCCTTTCCTTACAGGAGAGATATACAAACAAATTAAAAAGGAAGAGGAGCTTTCGGATGAAATAAAAAGATGTTTGCTAAATTGTAAATCTTCTTTTTCTTCTCCATCAAAGTTATCAACAAAATCAACAGTATCCTTGTCGATATCGTCCATGATATGTTCGCCCATCTTCGACAGACGGCACTCGGTATAACGCATGGCAGCCGGTGAGTCACCGTCCACACTGCCAAAGTTACCTTGTCCGTCCACGAGCTTATAGCGCATGTTCCATTCCTGGCCCATACGCACAAGGGCACCGTACACGGAACTGTCGCCGTGAGGATGGTACTTGCCAAGCACCTCACCAACGACACGCGCACATTTCTTATAAGGTTTATCACTAGTGTTGCCCAAGCCTAACATTCCGTAAAGGATACGGCGGTGTACAGGCTTGAAGCCATCCCTGACGTCAGGAAGGGCACGAGCCACAATGACCGACATCGAATAGTCGATGTAAGAAGTCTTCATCTCTTCCTCGATGTTAATCTTCATGATCCGGTCCTGATCAATGGTCAGATTCTCATCCATTATCTATATGTCTTTATTTGTGTTAATTTCCAATCTAAGGGTATTTAAACGCAAGATTTCCAACTTGCATGCCTGTTTCAATGCGTAAAATTACTCATTTTTCATGAGATAACGACTAATAGTCGACTAAAATTTTCCTAAACATGTAATTTATCCCTAATTTTGCAAGAGATAAATTACCAGATGCCCATGACCGACTTCATAAGACACTTTCATACGTTATCAGTGACAGTATTCTCGGGATGTCCTCAAAGATGGTATCCGGTTATATCCGCTATCTCGGTAATCTGCGCTGGCACGGTCAAGACCGATTTCTTTGAAGCGAAGATCACGGCTATGCTAAAAGCAGTACCATTGCAGATGATTTGTGATCTTTCCGCGTCCGTGTCACGATCATTCTGCGTCTGTGAAATAATGACGGTAAGGGCAATATGATTAAAGTTTTAGGACCTCCCCGAATCTGTCGATAATGGCATCAGACTTAGCGCCACAATAGATACCCATCTTGTCAAAGGTATCCATCATTGTCCTGACAATCAGTTCGTGACTGCACCCAAATGTTCCGTCAAAATCAAAAATGTATAAACGCATGCGCTCGTGTGCTTTCTGTATCCTTTCTTCTTTATCCTTTAGCGTAGCGCTACGTCTCCCGTCCGTTTCAGCACGCCCCACTGTTGCAGTTCACCCTTGATAGCCTTGAGATAACTCTTGAAGAGGACATAGTACATGATCCATCGATAGAAGAAACGCTGCGGAATGATCCACAACAATACCCATATCTTCTCATGTTCAAATAGATAGGCCATGATGCTCACACTGGCATCTACCGCCAGGAAGAGAAGGTAATAAGCAAGGATTTGCATGGCATTTCCTGAGAAGAGTCCGATGAACATCATCACATCTGCCAACGGTGAGAAGGTCGGGATGATATACTGGAAGACAAGCATGTTTGGCATGGCCCATAGTCCAAATCCTTTCCTCTCTGTATTAAAGAGTGAGGAACGGTGCTTCCAGAAAGTCTGCATCACACCGAAGCACCAGCGTACACGTTGCCTGACGAACTGTGACACTTTTTCAGGAGCCTCGGTCATGGCAACAGCGAGGTTCTCGTTCTCGATGACATATCCGCTCTCGATGATGCGCATCGTAAGGTCACAGTCCTCAGCAAGAGTATCAACAGCTAAGCCTCCGGCCTTCACGACAGCTTCCTTACGGAAGGCTCCGATAGCTCCCGGGACAACAGTGATGGCATTGATATAAGAGTAAGCCATACGGTCAAAGTTCTGACTCGTTGTGTACTCTATAGCTTGCCAGCGCGTGAGCATGTTGCATTCGTTACCGACCTTCACATTACCGGCCACTGCACCGATATGATGTTCTTTATCAATGAGAAAATGCTGCATGAGTTTACTTACGGCATCGGGCCGAAGCTGTGTGTCAGCGTCAATGCAGACAACATATTCAGAGTCAGTATGTGAGATGCCATAGTTGAGTGCTGTGGCTTTGCCTCCATTGGGCTTGCCAAGAATATACACTTTGGGATTGCCATCGAAAGCCTGATGCACACGCTCCAAGGTATGGTCTTTACTACCATCGTCGACAAAGAAGATGTTAAAATTGGGATAATCCTCCCTGAGCAGTGTCTCTACTGTACGCGTTGCATTGACCTCCTCATTGTAGGCTGGTACGATGATAGAGACCATCGGCGCATTGTCTTTCGTGAGTTTCGGATAATGGCGGCTACGCTCCTTGCGTTTCTCCATAATCATGAGGTAATACATGAAAGCGAGGCGCATGAAGCCTAAGACGATGAAGACTATAAACAGCGCTGTGAGGAAGTCACTGATATGGTAGATGAGCTCAGCCAGCGTGAGGTTGATCTGCATGGCATAGTAGGTCTTACCCCTGGGCACAGGCGGCATAAGTTCATTGCGGTTCATACCGAGGTACTGCTCCAGTGAAATGAAGTGATAACCCTCATGCTGCAACGTGCTGATAATACGTGGCAAGGCGGCCAGCGTAGGCTTACGCGTGA
>CALJCU010000567.1 GCA_938023885.1 uncultured Prevotella sp.
AGTCGTTGCCACAGGAACTCATTCCCATGACACACAAAGCCAATGCGGCTGTTGTATATATTGATTTTAATACACTCATTGTTATTTTCCTCTAATGATTAAAAACTAAGTTCTACACCAAAAGTGTAAGTTCTCAAAGCCGGCATCTCGAAAGTACAGCGGCCATTAACAGGTGTCTCCGGATCTACAAGCATATCCTTAGACTTCCATGTGAGCAAGTTGTTACCAGAGAAATACACACGTGCCTTGGTCAAGCCGATTTTGTTTGTCCATTCTTTCGGAGCCGTAAAACCAACAGTGAGGTTCTTCAGACGAAGATAGTCGTTAGGCATCAGCCAACGGGAGGACGGCACTCGCTTACCGTAACCCACCTGGAATTTAGGAAGCTTTGCATTGTCATCGGCCTTCTGCCACATATCTGACAGCTTATAGTAAGAGGGGATAGCGCCATAAAGAGCATACATGCCACCATTATCATGTAACCATGCAGCGGCATCATAAGAATCTCCGCCCAGTTTATAGGTAAATGTAAAGTTGAAATCGATGAACTTCCACTTCAAGAAGTTGGAGAGGCCACCCTCAAGAGCAGCATCGTGCTTGCTGACAATCACTTTCTTTGCCTTGCTGACATCCGTTGTCGTCTTACGGGCATTCTCCGTGCCATCATTGATATAGTAGCTCTCTAAGCCTGTCTGCGGATCAACACCGGCATACTCATACATATAATAAGAGTAGTAGGCATAGCCGACTTTGTGGTTGAAGATGTCACTGATAATCTGATCATCATCACCGGTAAGCTTTGTAATCTTATTCTTGTTATGACCGAAGTTCAAGGAAGTTGTCCATGTGAAGTCTTTGGTCTGAATGTTTGTCGACTGAATGGAGAACTCAATACCCGTGTTGCGCATTGAACCTACGTTTTGTGCTACAGTAGCCACGTACGAATTGCTGTCATAATAGCCGGGAACATAAGATACCGGACGGTCCATAATCAGGTTAGAGGTATTACGCACGTAATAGTCGAGCGTGACAGAGATGCGGTCAAGGAGTGTCAGGTCAAGACCGAAGTTCCAGGCCTTGTTCTGTTCCCATTTCAAATCCTTGTTTCCAATGCCAACGATACCCATGCCGTTAGAACCATTATAGTACTGTCCATATTTATAAAGGTTCATGTAATTATACAGACCGGAAGGCAATGTCCCGTTTACACCGTAGCTGACACGCAACTTACCGTCAGTGAGCACGCTCTTTACCGGATCCATGAATTTTTCACCCCCGAAACGCCATGCGCCGGATGCTGACCAGAAAGAACCCCAACGGTTCTCACGCGCCATACGTGAGCTGCCATCGCGGCGATAACTTGCACCCAAATAATATTTATTGTCATAGTTATAGTTCACACGGCCAAGAATAGATGTCATCTTAGAGTCATACTTGAAACTCTCAGCAGACGTATTACCGGCATTGGCGAACTCGTAAAGGTCGCCGGGGTAAGTGTCACCGTGTGTGTATTGCTCATTCTGGCGCCAAGCCTCAGTCTCGAAGCCCACAAGCGCATCGATGTTATTCAACCCGAATGTCTTGACATAGCTGAGCTGTGTCTGCGTGTTCAGCGTTGAAAACTCGTTGTTGACACGCTGCAGCACACCCTTGGACTCTTTACCGTTGTTGCTGTATTTGTCCCACAGCACATTCTCAACAGAATAGATATAGTCGTAAGCCACTTTCTCGCGCAGCTTCAATGCATCCCAGATATTCCATTCCAGGGCGAGGGTGTTATAGCTGCGCTTAGTATTGGTGACATCCCACTGGTGCTGGTTCTCATAGATAGGGTTAACACCTTTGTTGTAAGCACTTGTTGTCTTCGTCACCATCTCACCCGTAGTAGGGTCGTACACAGGATTGCTCGGACCAAGGAACCAAAAGGCATTAGAGATAGCACCCGCGAAAGAAGCACCTCCATCCATGACAGAATTCTGGTGCATGGATGAGAACAACGTACTTACGTCGAGCTTGAAGCGGCCGAAAGTGTGCGTCACGTCTGCATCACCCGTCATACGCTCCAGACCGGAGCGGTCCACTACACCGTTCTGCTTGCCATAAGATAAAGAGCTGTAGAACTTCGTCTTCTCATTACCCCCGGATACGCTGGCCTGATAGTTCTGGTGGGTTCCGTTACTGAAAATGGCATCTTTCCAATTGGCCCAACCGTTTGCCGGCTTGGCTGCATAGTTGTCAATGTTACCGTCAGCATATTGGGTAGCCGATGCATCTGTCGTACCGTCGATATTATCATAAGCGTAGTTTTTCAATCCCTGGTAAATCAAGGCACGGCGGTCGTCACCACTCAACGTGGGACGATAATTGATGGCCATGTTGGAGAAACCCCAGTCGCTGCGGAAGTCTACATGAGTCTTGCCCGCGCTTCCGCTCTTAGTGGTAATGACAATCACACCGTTAGCCGCACGCGAACCATAAAGAGATGCTGCCGCAGCATCCTTGATGACGGTAATCGACTCGATGTCATTGCTGTTCAATGATGTCAGGGCATTTGTACCTGCCCCGTTGTAGCCGTCGCCTGTTGTAGGATCGTTGAATCCGCTCAAGTTACCTGATTGCATAGGTGTACCATCAATAACCACCAGTGGGTCATTGCCTGCGTTGATAGAACCCATGCCACGGATACGAATGAAATTCATGGCACCGGGCTGACCGGACATGTTTGACACAGACACTCCTGCTACGTTGCCCTGCAGCTTGTCCTCAACAGACATGGAAGGAACATCCTCCAATTTTGATGTAGACATTGTGGAGGCTGCACCAGTGAAAGATGATTTTTTGAAGTTACCATAACCGGTTACAATAACCTCGTCAAGGCTGTGCTCATTGTCAGCCATCGTAATCTTGATATTCTGGCCGGCCTTCACGGTCTGGTCTTTCATGCCAAGGTAGCTCACTGTAAGTCTGGAATTGGCGGGGGCTGCAATGGTAAAATGTCCATTGACATCAGTAACAGTGCCGGTCTTTGTACCGTCCACTCTTACTGCCGCTCCCACGACTGGGTCACCATTATTGTCAACGACAGTTCCGGAGACCGTGGATTGCGCCAGTGCCACTCCCGTC
>CALJCU010000568.1 GCA_938023885.1 uncultured Prevotella sp.
TTGGAGGGTTGGATGATAGTTCTTACTTTTGCGGGTGAAAGAACGCTGAGAAGAACTCATGAGGATTTCATCCGTAAATATAGATTCTAACTATGCAAGAAAACAATAATTATTCAAATTCTTATTCAGACAGTGGTTTTGATGCCGCTGCCATTGTGAAAGACCTGATCGCGCGTCCTGCCGGGAGCGTGCAGTGGCATTCTACGAAGCGTTGTCTGGTGGAGCTCGCCACTGCAGCGGCTGATGAGTGTGTGCTCACCAACGGGCATGGTGAGGCAGCATCACGTACGTTCCTTTGCCGTGGTGTCTTCCGTGCTGTGGGACTGGTGCCTCCCCGTCGTATCCACTCTGTCGTCTACCGCATCCGCAACAGGGTGAGGAGGCAGCCGCCACTGGAAGAGAGGGTGAGGGAAGGACTGAAGGTTTCTCCCCTGTCCTCCACTGTAGGGAGAGAGCTAATATAGATATATTATGAGAAAGAGATACATTAACCTATACAAAAAGTTTAACATTATGACTACTTGTTCTATTAACGATGCCGTGCACGCTATCGCACACGATATCAATTCATCAGCACCTACCACCTTTCTCACCCCCCACTTTCGCCTGATAGAGTTCACACGGTCGGGAGAGGCGACGGACCGGGGCTTGGACAACACGCCCGGAGAGAAGGAAATTGAAGCATTACGCGCACTCTGCGAGAACATCCTTGAGCCTATGCGGCACCATTTCGGAGCTATCTACATCACTTCGGGTTATCGATCACGACGGGTCAACAATGCTGTCGGTGGAGTAGGTGGATCGCAGCACACGTATGGCGAGGCAGCGGACATTCTGCTGTCTACATTCGACGACTGGCGCAAGGCCGTAGAGTTTGTCAAGCATCTCGACTTCGACCAGCTCATCATCGAACCGCTCCACGACCTGTGGCCACGGTGGTTGCACATCAGTTACACCAAACGGCATACGAACCGACACAACATCATTCTGGGCGATCATAAGATGTAATAAGCTCATGAATGATTATTATGATTACTTTTGTAAATTATTGCTCTTTTCCGTTGGCAGTATGTTTTTTTTCTTTTACCTTTGCAATTGACTGATTAACCTGTGCATCGGGCACATGTCGTTGTACATCAACGATATGTGCTCTGCACCGGGACTTTTGACAGCTAAAGACATAAAGGCTGTTTCTTCTAGAACATTAATTCCCATAAATCACCCATTAATTATTAATGTCAAATTAATGGTAAATTATTGGAAATTAGCGTTTAAAAAACAGTACAACGCTGGATAAGAAACTGTTGATGCGGCTCACGACCGCAGATATATCGTTGGAGGGACTGCTGCGTGGACAGTTGCGGTTCCTGAACCAGTATTTTGATGTCGTTGGTGTGGCCTCCGACACCGGATGCCTCGGTTTTGTCGCCAAACGGGAGGGCATACGTGTCGTCAACGTGCCGATGCACCGGCAGATAAGCATCAGTGCCGACCTGCACTCGTTGCGTGACCTCTACAGACTCTTCCGCCGGGAGAAGCCGTGGTGCGTCCATGCCAACACGCCCAAGGGATCGCTCCTTGCCATGGTCGCTGCCTGGGCTGCCCACGTGCCCCACCGCGTCTATACCGTCACGGGACTGCGTTACCAGGGCACCCACGGACCGATACGCTGGTTGCTGAAAACGATGGAGCGCCTCACCTGCGCCTTTGCCACGAACATCATCCCGGAAGGCAACGGTGTGCTGTACTGTCTCCGTGAGGATCATATCACGCGCAAGCCGCTGCGCGTGCTCTATTTTGGCAATATCAACGGCAAGGATACGCGGTGGCTCTCCCGCCGTCAGACCGTTGCCGACTTCACCAAACGGCCTGTTGCCGATGTCGGTGATGCTGCCATCAATGCCTTCCGTGCACAGCAGCGGCAGCACCTCGGCTTTACCCCTGACGACTTCGTCTTTATCTTCATCGGCCGTATCATCTGTGACAAAGGCATGCGGGAGCTTTGTGAGGCGATGAAGACGCTGCAAGAGAAGTATCCGCACCTCCGGCTGCTCCTTGCAGGTAACATAGAGAAGGGCGATGCCATCCCTGAGGACGTGCGTCATTTCTTCCTCCACGACAAAACTGTGAAATATGTCGGAGAGCAGTATGACGTGCGGCCGTTTCTTCTGGCTGCCGATGCCCTCGTGTTCCCTTCTTACCGTGAGGGATTCCCCAATGTGCCGATGGAGGCAGGGTCCATGGGCCTGGCGTCTATCGTGACCGATATCTGCGGCTCCAACGAGATCATCAAGGATGGACTGAACGGAAAGATCATTATGTCGCCGCTGGACAGGAAAGGACGGCTGCGGGATATCACACCGGCGCTCTCGGAGACCATGGAGTGGTTCATCAGCCACCCGGAGGAGGTGGCGCGCATGGCTGCCAATGCCCCACGCATGATCCATGAGAGGTATGAGCAGCGCGATGTGTGGAACGCGCTGTTGGAGTTTTATAGAGGGATGGAGAAGCAAATCGTCTTTAATTCTACCACAGATGAAAACAATGGAAATCAATAAGCGGGTGGTGAGCCAAAGGAACATCTCTATTGTTCCTCATTGTTTTCATCTGTGATTAATCTTAATCGAATACCACAGGATCTCCACCCATAAGTAGACTTTGAAAATGATCGGTAAGACTATCGGGGCCGTGCCGGTGTGGATGTGCAATTAATATTATGCTTTACCAATTAGCTCATATCTTACGTGATGATTTCCCTTTGCTGTGGAACGCTGCGGATGCCATCAATGGATGGCTCTTTGCCATTCGCTATGGTAATAAAAGCGAAGAGATTGTCCGGCAATGTAACGAAGAGTGTCCCTATCAGATTGTGCCGTTAAGGGATTGTCTTACTGAGGATATTGTTGTTTTTTTCAAGCATCAGCCCAACGAGGCTTTTCGATTCTTCCGTCCTCATGGCCTCGACAGCCGGAGCATCAACAGGTTGAAAAAAAACCGTGCTTTTCTGGCTTATATGCTGAAGGATGGTGATGTTTCCGTAGGCTATTTCTTTCTCCGTAGTTTCTTTTGGGGCAAGTGTTTCCGGGGGAGAATGGTAGATATCGCTTGGAGAGGGAAGGGCATCGGCACATTGATGAACCGTGTGATGAACCGTATTGGCTTTGGTATGGGCATGCGCATCTTTGAAACTGTATCGAAAGACAATATCGCATCTTACAAGAGTGCTGTCGCAGCAAGTAAATGCAGAATAATCAAGGAAATGGATAATAATGATTTGTATTTAGAGGTTGTAAATGAGTTTGGATTAGGGGGATAGCGTAATTGCTCTAATTACCCAACTCCACGAAGTTATCAGTGAGGGGAGAGCCGCATGAGCAATTGCAATGTCATTGTAACTTATTGCTGGAATCGTGTAGGCTATAATATTTTAAGGAGTCTTGCAAAGCATGGTCTTAAAGTTCGGGCAGGAGATGAAACAGGTGTTTTCTTTCCGTGGTTTTGATGCCTTCGATGATTTCTTCGCTGATGACAAGAAGGCAATTTTTGGTGAGGCTTGGTACTATTTGGAGAAACTCATTAAAAATCGGCGGCTTAACCCATAACTTCTATTATCACATAATTGTTTTTCATTGTTTCCTGTTTGTGGTTAATCTACAGAAGAAGATAAAAGGTCTGTGTAAAAGAGGGAAATTGAAAAGAATAGAAATGTACATTAAATATATCTTTGACAGAGTGGTCTCATTTATTGGGCTTGTATGTCTGAGTCCTGTGTTTCTGATAGTAACCGTCCTTATCAAAGTCAAGATGCCGGGTGGCCCCGTGATCTTTCGGCAGAAACGTGTGGGGCAACTGGGGCGGTTGTTCACAGTCTATAAGTTCCGGTCTATGTCGGTAGCCTCTTCAGATCATTTGTCTATTGCTGCTGCTGAACAAAACCGCATCACTTCACTGGGAGAGAAACTGAGAAAGTATAAACTTGATGAGTTGCCGGAACTGTGGAACGTGCTCAAGGGGGATATGAGTTTTGTTGGTCCTCGGCCGGACGTGCCGGGATATGCCGACAAACTGCAGGGTAAGGATCGGGAGATACTCAAGTTGCGCCCGGGGATAACGGGACCGGCGAGTCTGAAATACCGGGATGAGGAATACATGCTTCTCAACGTTGCTGACCTGAAGAAATACAACGACGAGGTGATCTATCCCGACAAAGTGCGTTTGAACCTTTACTATCTTCATCATTATTCTTTCTGGAAAGACCTTGAGATGATTGTTTGTACGGTCCTCGGTTGTAAGATGAACTATGATGGAGAAGAAATTTAGGAGAGGGTCTTTATCCACTGTTGAAAACAATGAGAAACAAAATTGTAGTTGTAGAGATTAACCACAGGTGAGAACAATGAAAGACAAAATTGTGGTTGTGAGTATTAACCACAGATAAGAACAATGAAAAACAATGAATATAATAATTGTTTATAGTAAGTTTCTCGGCAGATTTTATTGTTTTTCATTGTTTTCATCTGTGGTAAAAAAAACGGATTAGTGCTTATCGATGAAAAAAACGGATTAGTGCTTATCTGTAGTAGTAGCAAGCAATATTAAATATTATATCATGCAGAGACGAGAGAAAAGGATTATTTTGTGCCTGGCTCACATGTCGGGCAATGAGATGAGGTATATTCAAGAGGCGTTCGATACCAATTGGGTCGTGCCCCTGGGACCGAATGTCAATGCATTTGAGGATGAGCTCAGGCGGTTCGTTACATCCAGGCCTGCAGCACTGACATGGATGGGCGATCCTTATCCGGATTGTATCAATGCACATGACACTGATCCTGATGCGCTGTGGAAGGAGAGCTATGAGGACCTTGCCGACAAGCAGGTCGTGGCACTGGCTTCCGGTTCCTCTGCTGTTCACCTGGCCCTCGTTGTGTCGGGTG
>CALJCU010000569.1 GCA_938023885.1 uncultured Prevotella sp.
TATTGGGGACATGTTTGGAGAGCATTGCAAGGATAATCTTCGAACCATTACGCGTTGCCGAGTTGGCTTTATGCTCTATTTCGCCCCATGGCAGCTGAGGTAGGCGGTTAGCAAACCAGTCGGCTTGCAACTGTGCCTTGGTTGGATTCTCTGCTGCCCATGCCTGTTCTTCTGCGCGTAGGCTACGCACCTCTTTGCGCAGTTCTTCGAGGCGTTCGGCATACATCTTTTCCACTGCTGGTCTCACCTGGAAGGGATTGTCAACATCAGCGGATAGATTCTTGAGTGTCTGTATGTAGTTGTCTCCACCGAGGGGGGCACCATGAGTTTGGCAGCACTTTTCGTAGCTACTGCCATCGGCCTTTCTCGCTCCTTTTCCCATCACCGTATGACCTATGATAAGAGTGGGGCGCTGGCTTTCTTCGTTGGCCTTTATCAAGGCTTCTCGAATCTGTACGGGGTCGTTACCATCAATCTCAATAACGTTCCAGTTCCACGCTTGATATTTCAGCGCGGTATCTTCACTGATAACATCGCTCGTTGGGGTCGATAGCTGAATGTCGTTGGAGTCGTAGAACATGATGAGGTTGTCGAGGCAGAGCTTGCCTGCTATACGGCCCACACCCTGCGATATCTCCTCTTCTACGCCGCCGTCAGAGATATAGGTGAAGATATGATGCTGCATCACCTCATGACCGAGACGGGCTTCAAGGAATTTCTCAGCCACGGCGGCGCCGGCAGCGATGGCATGGCCTTGCCCCAGAGGACCTGACGAGTTCTCAATGCCACGTACAACATCGAGCTCGGGGTGTCCGGGGCAGGGAGATCCCCACTGACGGAGCTGCTTGATATCATCGATGGAGTAACGGCCCTGGAGCGTCAGTACCGCATAGAGCATCGGGCTCATATGGCCGGGATCGAGGAAGAAACGGTCACGGCCTGTCCATGTAGGATCCTCGGGATCCCACACGAGATATTCAGAGAAGAGCACGTTGATAAAATCAGCACCACCCATGGCACCACCGGGGTGACCGGACTTCGCTTTCTCTACCATGCTGGCAGCAAGAATACGGATGTTGTCGGCAGCATGGTTCATAACTTTAATGTCATTCATTGGTTTATGTTTTCCTAAGTAATTTTATAGACTGCTGCAAAGATACCACTTTTAAGGCTAATAATAAGGGAATTGTTGTTGCAAAATAGTTTCTTCTTGTTTCAAATGATATAAAACAAGTTGATTATTTGATATTCAGCACGACAATGGATTTAGCAGGGATCTTTGCTTTGACGACGTTCTTCTTGAGTTTAGCGTCCGTAAATGCCACTTCCTTGATGACATCGGGATGAGAGAAATCGTTGTAGTCACTAATTTTCTTGCATGTAAGGATATTTCCGCTTACGCTCTTGACGTTGGCTCCTTCGAGGTTCAGCTCCACTTCCTGTGCTTTGTCAAGACTGGTGTTTGCCAGTGAGATAATGATGCTTCCGTCTTTCTCCTTGGCGGCAGACGCGGAGACCATCGGCACCATTTTATCTTCGGCCTTATACATATTGTTACCTGTGACATTGATGGAGTCTTCCTTCACATCGATAGGCAGGTGAGTGGCATTCTGGAAGCCGCGGTACATCTTGAAGACGTAATAGGTAGGAGTGAGCACCATATGACCTGTTCCGACAGTATCAGTAAGAATCATCGACTGAAGCACATTGACGACCTGTGCAATGTTAGCCATCCTGATGCGGTCGGTATGGCGCTGGAAGACGTTGAGAGAGAGTGCAGCTACCATGGCATCGCGCATGGAGTTCTGCTGGTAGAGGTGACCACGGATTGTGCCTGGCTCCTCATCCCACCAGGTACCCCATTCGTCCACGAGCAAGCCGATGTGTTTGTCGGGGTCTTTCTGATCCATGATGTCACAGTGCTTCTTGATGACATCCTCAATCTGCAGGGCTTTGGAGATGGACCAGTAATACTCCTGGTTGCTGAAGTCTGTTGCCGGGCCTTTATGGCTGCTCCAGTCCTTGACGGTGTAGTAATGGAGCGAGAGACCTGCCATCCTGTTACCCACGCAGTCCATAAGCACCCTTGTCCAGTTGTAGTCGTAGTCGCTGGCACCCGATGCGATCCTGTAAAGACGGTGATTGTCGTAGTTACGGCAGTAAGTGGAATAGCGACGGAAGAGGTCCGCATAATATTCCGGGCGCATGTTACCTCCGCAGCCCCAACTCTCGTTTCCTACACCGAGATATTTCACGTTCCATGATTTCTCGCGTCCGTTCTTACGTCTGAGATTAGCCATTGGCGTGTCACCGTCAGAAGTCATATACTCCACCCATTTGGCGAGTTCCTCGACGGTACCAGAGCCGACGTTTCCACTGATGTAAGGCTCTGCACCTAGCATCTCGCAGAGGTTCAGAAACTCGTGGGTACCGAAAGAGTTGTCCTCGATGGTCCCTCCCCAGTTGTTGTTCTGCATCTTAGGACGCTGGGGGCGAGGGCCGATGCCGTCGCGCCAGTGATATTCGTCAGCAAAGCAGCCTCCGGGCCAGCGTAACACGGGGACCTTCAGTTCCCTCAGTGCGTTGAACACATCCGTGCGATAACCTTGCGTGTTTGGAATCTTACTGTAGGGTCCTACCCATAGTCCTCCATAGATGCAGGAACCGAGGTGCTCGGCAAACTGTCCATAGATCTCTTTATTGATTTTGTATTTGCCTTGGTCCGCATGAATAGTGATTACGGCATCCTGAGCCGCAGCATTGAAAGAGAATGCCGCAGTGAGGAGCATAACAGATAATTTCTTTATCATTATTGGGTTGATTGTCGTTTGGTGCTATTATTCCTTGTATTTTACGGCAGCCTGTTCAATCTCAAGTCCTTTTTTGTAACTCTCGATATAAGTATTGAAGCCGTCGACCTCTTCCTGGATGGGCTTGACCTCCGTGCCTTTGTTTCCTGCAAAGACTTTCGTCCCGAGGAAGTCGGCGAGGCTCTGATGCCTCTCACTGTTGACGAGGTAAGAAGCGAGGAGTGCCATGCCCCAGGGTCCTCCTTCTCCTGCTGTCTCCATGACAGAAATGGGGAGATTGAGGGCTGCCGCGAGAATGCGCTGACCCACTTCCGGAGTTGTGAAGTACCCCCCGTGACCAGTGAGGCGGTCTACCGCCACTTTCTCATCTTTGAAAAGAATATCGTTGCCTATCTTCAGCACGGCCACAGCCCCGTAGAGGTTGGCACGCATGAAGTTGGCGAGCGAGAACGTGTCGTTCGGTGAGCGCACAATCATCGGACGGCCCTCGACGAGCCCCGTCACAGGCTCACCGGAGAAATAGTTGTACGCCATCAGTCCGCCACAGTCCGCGTCACCCTTGGCACCAGTCTGGAAAAGCGTCGTGAAGATCCGACCCGTGTCGGCCTTCTGTCCCATTGCCTCCATGAACTCCTTAAAGACATTGACCCATGCGTTGATGTCTGAGGTGCAGTTGTTACAGTGCACCATTGCCACGGGAGCGCCATCAGGTGTTGTCACGATGTCGATACTCTTGTAGGGCTTGGAGAGATTCTTCTCCAGCACGATCATTGAGAATGAGGAGGTACCGCATGATACGTTTCCTGTGCGTGGACGGACGGCGTTTGTTGCAGCCATGCCTGTGCCAGCGTCACCTTCGGGAGGACACATCGCGATGCCAGCCTTCAGATGGCCGGAAGGATCGAGAAGCTTGGCACCTTTAGCTGTGAGCCTGCCTGCTTCCCGTCCTGCTACGAGCACCTCCGGCAGGATGTCGCGGAGTTTCCAGGGATAGCCTTTAGGAGCAACGAGGGCGTCAAACTTCTTGATCATCTCCTCATCGTAGTCTTTCGTATCGGGATCGATAGGCACCATGCCCGAGGCATCACCGATTCCCGTGACACGCTTACCTGTGAGCTGCCAGTGGATATAAGCATCGAGCGTGGTGAGATAGTCAATATCCTTGACATGGTTCTCGCCGTCGAGGATACACTCATAGAGATGCGAGATGCTCCAACGGAGAGGAATGTTAAAGTTGAAGAGCTCCGACAGTTTTGCTGCTGCCTTGCCGGTGTTCGTGTTACGCCAGGTACGGAACGGCACGAGGATTTCCTGCTTCCTGTTGAATGCCATGTATCCGTGCATCATAGCGCTGATACCGATGACAGCGAGGTTCTCAATCTCAATGCCGTATTGAGTCTTCACATCGTTGCGCAGGGAGGCGTAGCAGTCCTGCAGACCGTCCCAGATAGCCTGGATGCTATAAGTCCACAGAGCGTTCTCCCAGGTGTGGGAGCCTTGCGCTATAGGCTTGTTCTCATCATTGATAAGGACGGCCTTAATACGGGTAGAGCCAAACTCTATCCCGAGAATGGCTTTGCCCTGCTGGATAGTTTCTTTTGCTATCATTATCTCAGAGCCTTATTCAGCATATAATACACCTCGTTCCAGCGAAGCTCCTTGCGGAACTGCTCATAGTCGGTGTTCTTGTTGATGATGCAAGCCTCAACGTCGAAGATCTCGGCGAAGTCGCGCCAGTACTCATCTGTCAGACCAAAGGAGAAGCAACTGTGATGTGTGCCACCTGCGTTCATCCAGCAGCCTACGCCGACCTCGAAGGTAGGCTCTGGGATCCAGAGAGCGGACGCTACGGGGAGTTTAGGCAGCGGCTTCGATTTGATGAGGTTGACATCGTTGGCAATGAGGCGGAAGCGGTTGCCCATGTCTACAACTGTCGCTGTGATGCCATGACCTTGCTTCGTAGTAAAGACGAGACGTGCAGTAGGAGTCTTGCGGATGCCGATGCCAAGGAAATGAACCTCCAGGCGGGGCTTCTCCTCTGCGATGTCGGGGCAGACCTCAAGCATGTGGCTCTCCAGGATGGATGTGTTGTCGCCATCGAAGTTGAGCGTGTAATCCTCCAGGAACG
>CALJCU010000570.1 GCA_938023885.1 uncultured Prevotella sp.
GACAAGGACAAGCCCCGGGAACTCGCCCCGTATGAGGTGGTTGACGACATTACCAAGCTCAAGGATGTGGACGTAGCTATTCTTGCCACACCTACCCGCAAGTGTCCGGAATATTCCGAGAAAATCACGGCACTGGGTATCAACACCGTGGACTCGTTCGACATTCACGGTTCTATCCTCGACTACCGTACGAAGCAGATGGAGAACAACAAGCGCACGAATACCGTCAGTGTGATTTCGGCCGGCTGGGATCCGGGTTCTGATTCTATCGTACGTGTGCTGCTGGAAAGCCTTGCGCCAGAAGGCCTTTCCTATACCAACTTCGGTCCGGGCCGTTCCATGGGACACTCTGTCGTTGCCCGCAGCAAGAAAGGGGTGAAGGACGCATTATCCATGACCATTCCTCTCGGCGAGGGAATCCACCGCCGTATGGTCTATGTGGAACTGGAAGAGGGGGCGACCCTCGAGGAGGTAACCAAGGAAATCAAGGCCGACGGCTACTTCGCCCACGACGAGCTGCACGTGTTTGCCGTACCGAGCGTGGCTGCCCTGAACGATGTCGGGCATGGCGTTCACATGACACGGAAGGGTGTGAGCGGGAAGACGCACAATCAGCGTTTCTCGTTCGACATGAGCATCAACAACCCGGCTCTTACGGCGCAGGTGCTCGTGAATGTGGCGCGTGCCAGCTTCCGCCTTGCACCGGGCTGCTACACAATGCCGGAGATACCGGTCATCGATATGCTGCCGGGCAGCCGTGAGGACGTTATCGCAACGCTGGTTTAGAATGATGGCTTATGGGCTGAGAAGCCTTGTTGATCTTATTGGTCTTATTCGCCTGACAAGGGCGATAAGGCCAATAATCTTTTGCGCAATATGAGAACTTTCCGACATAAAGTAACGATAAACGATGCAGGAGCCATCGTGGTATTTGGCTTGGGATCCTTTTCCTGTCTGTGGAACAGGACGAACAGTCTGATGATTCTCCTCGGTGTCCTCCTTGTTGTCGTGACCATCAGGGCTGTGGACCGTGCCATCCATACGGAATATGTACTGACTGATGACGGTGTGTTGCAGGTGAAGACAGGACGGGTCGGCCAGACAAGACGGATAGAACTGAAGAAGATAAAGAAGATAAACATACAGGTATTCATATCGCAGTTATTGGTGAACCAAACGTTGGTAAGTCATCACTTGTAAATGCAATTCTAAAAGAAAAGCGTTCCATCGTTTCTAACGTACAAGGTACGACACGTGATGCGGTTGATACACCATTTGTATATGAAGGCAAGCCATATGTCATCGTCGATACTGCTGGTATTCGTAAGCGTGGTAAAGTATATGAATCAGTTGAAAAATACTCAGTATTAAGAGCGATGACTGCGATTGAACGTTGTGATGTGGCATTGTTTGTCATTGATGGAGAAGCAGGTATACGTGAACAAGATAAGCATGTTGCAGGATATGCATGTGAAGCTGGTAAGCCAATCGTTATCGTTGTCAATAAGTGGGATGCAGTTGAGAAGGACGATAAGACAATGAATGCGTTTATTGAACGTATTCGTATTGAATTTGCATATCTAAGCTATGCGCCTATCGTATTTGTAAGTGCTCTAACACATCAAAGAGTAGATACAATTATTCCTGTGGTTGATCAGGTATATGAAAATTCATGTCGCCGTATCGCAACAAATATCCTGAATGAGGTAATTACAGATACACAGATTACAACACCTGCACCAGCGCGTAATGGTAAGCGTTTCCGTGTATACTACGGTACACAGGTATCTATCCAACCACCAACATTTGTACTTTCCTGTAATGACCCACGACTGATGCACTTTACGTATGAACGTTTCTTAGAGAACTCCTTACGTCAAGCATTTGATTTTAGTGGTACACCAATTCGTATTGTTGTTAGAAAGAAGGTATCCGAATGAAAATATGTGTTCTAGGAACAGGTAGCTGGGGTACAGCTCTAGCTCAGGTTTTAGCTGATAACAAACAAGAAGTAATTATGTGGGGTATTGATCTACGTGAAGTTGAAGATATTGAAGTAAATCATCACAACACTAAGTTTTTTGAAACAGAAATTAACCATGACATTCATGCAAGTACAGATTTATCTGTAGTAGCAGATGCAGATGTCGTATTGGCTGCTGTTCCAACAATGGCACTTGAGGAAGTACTTACTAAAGCTAGTCAACATCTAACAAAACCAGCAATCATTATCAATGTTGCAAAGGGCTTCCATCCAGTTACACATGAGCGTTTAAGTGTTGTGATTTCTAAGATTGTACCAGCTGAAAAGTGTGCAGCTATCGTATCCTTGATTGGTCCATCTCACGCTGAGGAGGTCATTCAGCGCTTGATGACTTCTGTAAATGCGGTAAGTGATAATGAGGATGCTGCTAAGACAGTACAGCACTTATTCTCTAACCAATACTTCCGTGTATATCGTAACTCTGATGTAATCGGTGCAGAAATTGGAGTTGCCATCAAAAATGTTATGGCAATTGCTAGTGGTATCTTAGAAGGTAGTGGACAGGGTGATAACGCAAGAGCAGGTCTTATGACACGTGGCCTTGCGGAGATGACTCGTTATGGTGTTGCTTTAGGTGGTAAACAAGAAACTTACTTAGGTCTTGATGGTGTTGGTGATTTGATTGTTACTTGTACATCACGTCATTCTCGTAATTTTATGGCTGGTTATCAGATTGGTCTAGATAAAGGTGCAAAGAAGTTCTGGGAAGAAAATAAGAAGACTGTAGAAGGTGTATTTGCATGTAAAGTTGTTTATGAAGAGGCGAAGAAACGTAACATTTCAATGCCAATCACAAATGAAGTATATGCAGTACTATATGAAGGAAAAGCTCCATTAGATGCAATGAGAGATCTAATGGCAAGAGATTTAAAGGCAGAATAGTAGTATATTGGACATCTATATAGGTGTCCTTATTTATTATCAAAAAATCATACATAATGGAAATAATACAACGCTTTAATATGTAGCTTTTCTTATTTGAGAGTGATTAATATAAGAAGTAAAATTGTGATATTTCTGATTTATATTTATAATTATGATGAACCTTGTGGGGGTATATGATTAGGAGGTCATGTTTAATGCTTAACTTTAAAAAGATACTTATGAGTACTTTGGGCTTGTTGATGATTACTACTTTAGTTGGATGTAATCCTTTTGATAGTAAGAATGCAAATAAGCAAGCAGCAGATGAAGAAAAGATTGATAAAGTTCTTCAAAGTTTTGAAAGAATGAAGACAGGTGAAATACACATCGTTAATACAGAAGATGGTAAACATTCTACTCCATTGCCAGGACAACCAGCTACGTATCACAATGAAAAGGAATTTACGGGTATATTTTACCTAAGACAAGATCTTATTTTAGGTAAATTTAAGAACGAAGCTGGTGTTGTTTATGATT
>CALJCU010000571.1 GCA_938023885.1 uncultured Prevotella sp.
TAGAATTTTTCTATAATGTGACGAAGCTCGTTACTCTTCAGGTGGCTCTCTCCTTTCTTATGCTGAAGTTCCTGACGAATACCGGTGGCATATTCAGGTTCATGCTCGTTTTCTACGTTTGTGAATGGTTGCTTTTCTATTTTTTGCGTGTCGTATGTCGCTGGCTGCTTCAGGTCTGGCGTAGTAAGGGCGGTAATGCTCGTACGGTGCTTTTTGTAGGTAATGATGCCTCTCTCCGTAGTTTGTATATGAAGCTTTCCCAGAGTTTAACAGGTTATCATGTCCTTGGCTATTATGCCGATGCGTCTATGAAACAGCCTGTGGATGGCTTGAAATATCTTGGAACGATCAGTGACTTGAATGCTTTAATGCGCTCAAGTCTGTGTACCTCGGATTCTGAATCTTTGGAGGGTCGTATTGATGATGTCTATTGTAGCTTGTCGCATGATGAAGGCAAACAAATCAGACTGTTGGAAGTCTTCTGTGACCATTCGCTCTCCAGGTTCTTCTATGGTCCTCGCTCTTCTTCAGAGTATGGATTACCACTTACACCTGTGCGAGTGGGAGACACTATTGCATTTACCAACCGTATCCAGCCTCTATTGAAGGTTGGTAACCGGGTATTAAAGCGTTTGTTCGATTTCTCTGTTTCTCTTGTTGTCTGTATATGCCTGATACCGGTAATCTTTATTGTAGGCATAATCATCAAGCTGCAGAGCCCCGGTCCTATCTTCTTCCGCCAGCAGCGTACAGGCATTAACGGAAAGACCTTTAAGGTTATCAAGTTCCGTTCCATGCATGTCAATAAGAATTCTGACTCTGTTCAGGCCACGGAGCACGACCCGAGAAAATTCAAGTTCGGTGACTTCATGCGTCGATCCAATATAGACGAGTTACCACAGTTCTTCAATGTCTTAAAGGGAGACATGAGTATTGTCGGTCCCCGCCCCCATATGCTTCGTCATACAGAACTTTATGGTCATCTTATTAATGAGTATGCGGTGCGTCTGTTCTGCAAACCGGGCATAACAGGATTCGCACAGGTCAATGGTTTCCGTGGGGAGACAAAGGAGCTTTGGCAAATGGAAGGACGCATCAATGCCGATATCTGGTATATTGAGCATTGGAGCATAGGGCTCGACCTCCGTATTATTTTCAAGACGGCGATGCAGGTCTTTGTTCATGATGAGAAGGCCTATTGATAATTATTAATATTTCAAAATGGAATATATGTCTCAGGAGTGCTACGATAAACTCGTAGCAGAACTCCGTAATCTGATTGCTGTAGAACTGCCTAAGGCACAGGATGAACTCTCGGAAGCCCGTGACAAGGGCGATCTTAGTGAAAATTTCGAATATCATGCTGCAAGGCGTGCACATGGGCGCTTATTAGGTAAGATCCGATACAAACAGAGGATTCTATCCAATGCACGCGTGCTTGATACGTCACGGCGCAGTGGAGATACTGTTCAGCTGCTTTGTAAGGTCGATATCACTAATTTGAAGACCAATCACAGTGCAACATATACCATAACAGGTCCACATGAAGCCAATATTCGTGAGGGAAAGGTCTCGATGAAGTCTCCTGTCGGCCAGGCATTGATGAACCATAAGGAAGGGGATATTGTGGAGGTGAAAGTGCCTGCAGGGGTTGCTAAACTTCGAATTGATAGTATAGGCCTTTGAATTACAATTAAAGGCACTTGAAAGTAATTGTCGCTTAAAACATGTTGGCTTCTTAGGATTTTTTGCTAACTTTGTACACTGAATGATTTTATGAGCAAAGATATGAACGTCACTGAGATACTCAAAGATACAAAACGTCCTAAAGGCTTTTCCATTGAGGTGCTTCCGCCTCTTAAAGGTAATGGGACAGAAGCCCTCTTCAACAATATTGACAAGGTCCGAGATTTTGGCCCTCATTATATTAACATCACTACCCATCATTCGGAATACATTTACCGTGAAACGTCTGATGGACAGTATGAGAGGTTGTGTATCCGCCGCCGTCCGGGTACCATTGCTGTAGCAGCTGCCATACAAAAGCGGTACGGCACGACAGTTATCCCTCATGTCATCTGTTCGGGTACTACAGTGGATGATATCGAGTATGAGCTGATAGACATGCAGTTTCTTGATATCGACAATATACTTTTGCTCAGAGGTGACAAGGCAAAGGACGACAGTATATTCAAGCCTATCAGGGGGGGATGGACACACACAACGGAACTCATAGGCCAGGTGAACCGCTTCAATGAAGGCTTCTTTGCTGACGGCACACCGATAAGACATCCTGGGAGAAAGTTCCATTATGGTGTCGCTGCTTATCCTGAGAAGCATGAGGAGGCTCCAAACCTCGAGAGTGACATGAGGTATCTGAAGGAGAAACAAGATTGGGGGGCCGAATATGCTGTGACACAACTTTTCTATGATAATGGTAAGTATTTTGATTTTGTGAGGAAAGCCTGTGCTATGGGTATCACCATTCCTATTGTTCCGGGCATTAAGCCATTTGCAAAGCTCTCTCAGATTAATCAGGTCCCTAAGACGTTCCATTGTGATATGCCTCAGGAACTTGCTCTGGAGGCTGTGAAGTGCAAGACAGATGAGGAAGCGCGACAGCTTGGTATTGAATGGACTGTTAACCAGTGTAAAGAGCTCTATCGGGCAGGAATTAATGATATTCATTTTTATACTGTTTCCGCATTTAGGAGCATGCCCGATATTCTGAAACAAATATTATAGAAGAGGTTCCTTTGAAATTCGATAAAGTAATAGGTCAGGAAGAGGCCAAACAGCGTCTTTTGCAGCTCGTCGATGAGCAACGCATCCCTCACGCCCTCATGTTTACAGGGCCGGAGGGATGTGGTAAGATGGCGCTTGCTTTGTCTTTTGCCTCGTTCCTGTTGGGTGAGAGATGGAATGGTACATCTCTTTTAGTCGGTTCAGCGGCGGTTGCTAATGCTGAAGCGATGCTTGCACAATGGCAACACCCTGATCTCCATTTCTCTTATCCTGTTATCAAGTCAAAGGGTGCAGGCGGTGATACTAAAATTACAAGTGAAGACTTTGCCAGGGAATGGCGTCAGATGTTGGCCGGTGGCCCTTATTTCTCATTGGAACAATGGATGACATTCATGAATGCCGATAACCAACAGGCGACCATTTTTGAGGCAGAGAGCGATCGCCTGATGCGGAAACTCAACTTGAAATCAAGTTTAGGTGGAAACAAAGTAAGTCTCATCTGGTTACCGGAACGCATGAACCTTACTTGTGCTAATAAACTGCTGAAGCTTCTTGAGGAGCCCCCATCAAAGACTTTCTTCTTGCTTGTATGCGAGCATCCTGAATTGCTTCTGAAGACCATTCGCAGTCGGGTGCAGACCTTTGCAGTGTCACGCATTGAGGAAGATGCCGTAAAACAGGCTTTGATAGACCGGCAGGGTATTGCGGAGAATGACGCACAGCGAATAGCGCGTATTGCCAACGGCAACTGGATGAAAGCACTGGAAGAGATTGACGCTGATAATGAGAACAAAGAGTTCTTTGCCATCTTTGTAACACTTATGCGAAAGGCTTATTCCAAAGATGTCAAAGGACTTAAAGCCTGGAGCCAGACGGTGGCCGACTTCGGACGGGAGAAGCAGAAGCGGCTTATTGCTTATATGATGGAGATGGTGAGAGAAAACTTTATGTACAACTTCCACAATCCTCAACTCTGCTATATGACGCAAGAGGAGGAAGCCTTTGCGCGCAACTTCGCTCCATTCATTAATGAGCGCAACGTGTTGCATTTACAGCATAGGTTACAGTTAATGATGCGTGACATAGGACAGAATGCAAACGGGAAACTACAGTTCTTCAACTTTGCATTAGAAACAACGATTTATATCAGGAAATAATATATAATAAGATTCGACAGAAACAAGATATGAGAGACTATAGGATGTGTGTAGGGTGTGGCCGAGGCCTTTCGAGCAAAGGAGTTGGCAGGCAGGATAAACAACTTAATACTTATGACTGGCTTGCCGATGTGCCGGGGAATGCTGAATCAACCGATCTGGTGGAAGTGCAGTTTAAGAATACGAGAAAAGGGTATTTCCACAATGTCAATAACCTTGATCTTCAAAAAGGTGATACTGTTGCCGTGGAAGCTAATCCTGGCCACGACATTGGTGTCGTCACCCTCACGGGTAAGTTGGTTAAACTTCAGATAAAGAAAGCTAACCTTAAGTCAGCCGATGACATCAAACGTATCTACCGCATTGCTAAGCCCGTAGATATGGAGAAGTATGATGAAGCCAAAAGCCGCGAGCATGATACCATGATTCAGAGCAGGCAAATAGCCAAGAGCCTTGGTTTACAGATGAAGATTGGTGATGTGGAATATCAGGGTGATGGCAATAAAGCCATCTTCTATTATATTGCTGATGAACGTGTTGACTTCCGTAAGCTTATCAAGGTCCTTGCTGAGACATTCCATGTGCGTATCGAGATGAAGCAGATCGGTGCACGCCAGGAGGCGGGACGTATTGGCGGTACGGGTCCTTGCGGACGTGAGCTGTGCTGTGCTACGTGGATAAAGAACTTCTCAAGTGTTTCTACCAATACTGCCCGTATCCAGGACATCTCTCTTAATCCTCAGAAACTTGCAGGCATGTGCGCTAAGCTCAAGTGCTGTCTCAACTATGAGGTCGACGACTATTTGGAGGCAAACCGCAAGCTTCCGCCGAAGGATGTGACGCTTATCACGCAAGATGCCGAATACCATCTTTTCAAAACTGATATTCTTGCCGGTCTCTGCACCTATTCAACAGACAAGAATCTTGGTGCAAACATGGAGACCATTACTGCTAAACGTGCAAAGGATATTATAGCCATGAACAAAAAGGGGGAGAAGCCTCTGTCTCTCCTGGAAGACGACCGTGTGAAGGAAGAGAAGAAACCTGTAGATCTTCTGGCTGATACTGATGTGAGCCGATTTGACAAGGCTAAGAAAAGGAAGAAATCAAAGAAGACACATGCCAAGAAAGCACAGGCTGCTTCTGCATCACAGGAGCCGAAGAATTAACTGTCCGTTTCGTATGAAAAGGTCATTCTTTATTTCTTTTTTCTTTCTTCTTGCCTCATGTAGCGGCAGTACTGTGTATGACCATTACAACCACACTTCTGTCTTGGGCTGGGACAGAGGTGAGATTTTGTCATATGATGTTCCGCATGTTAAGCATGCGGATAAGTATGCTACGTTATTAGGATTACGTGTCAGTGAGGCCTATCCTTTTCAGTCATTGACGCTGATTGTCGATCAGACTGTCTTCCCGGAGAGAAAGACAACAAGAGACACCCTCAATTGTCAGATATATGATCCCGAAGGTACCATCAAGGGGCAAGGCATCAATTATTTCCAGTACCGCTTCCTTGTATCGGAAAAGGAGCTGAGGCAGGGAGATTCACTGCATATCACTGTTAGGCATGATATGCGTCGTGAGATCATCCCTGGAGTTGCAGACATCGGTATTCAATTAACCCGTTAAGAGCCGGTTTTGGTTTTTGGCTCTCAACTCCTGACTAAGTTCCTTCCTGCATCAATTCTCAGGAAAATAAACAGTAGTATGGTGAAACCCCACAAGGAGGATCCGCCATAGCTGAAGAAGGGCAGAGGGATACCAATGACAGGAGTCAGTCCCAGTACCATTCCCACATTGATAAATACGTGGAAAAGGAAAATACTTGCTACGCTATAGCCATACACTCGCCCGAACTTGAACGGTTGTCGTTCGGCTAAATATATCAGCCGCAAGATGAGGGCTAGGAACAACAACAATACGCTTGCTGACCCTAAGAATCCCTCCTCTTCACCTACTGTGCAGAAGATAAAGTCGGTATCTTGCTCTGGTACAAACTTTAGCTTGGTCTGCGTACCATTTAAGAACCCTTTTCCTCTAAGGCCGCCTGAACCGATTGCTATCTCACTTTGGTGTACATTGTATCCGGCTCCGGCCAAGTCATCATCCAAACCTAAGAGCACGTTGATACGCACACGCTGGTGAGGTTCCATCACATTGTTGAGCACGTAGTCGGCACTATAGAAGAAGATGATGCTGCCCACGGCGAACAGGGCTATGAGCAAATAGTGCATGATACGTGTTGATAAGCCTTCATAGACGAGATAACCTATGAGGAAAGCAGAGATGGCAAGCTGGACCCATATGATGTCGAAAGGAATGACAAACTCGGAGAACAAGAGTACTATTAGCGTTGTTCCTGTGCAGATTCCCAATAGCCGGAGTGCCTGAGTCCTGTTGCGGGCATAGATATAGACCATTACTGATGCAAAGATCTGTACCAGTAACAGTACTACAAACTTTCCCACAGACGTCGGCGTGTCCCAGAGAAACACTTGTTCATACTTGATACCTACGACAAAGTAGATGACCATCGCTACTCCTGTAAACAGAATGCTTCCCGGCATCCCTTCCCGGTAGAACATGAGAAAGAATGCAAGGTACACGAGTGCGGAGCCCGTTTCCCGCTGTCCGATAATGAAAATCATCGGTAACAGGACCACTGTCACTGCGGCAAAGAAACATTTGGGCTTGCGCATATCAAACCCATAAGTACTCATCAGTTTGGATACCGCCAAAGCAGTTGCAAACTTAGCAAATTCTGCCGGCTGAAGACGGACAGGTCCTAACACAATCCATGATCGTGAGCCTTTAATCTCATGAGGGTTGAATATGGTAAGAAAGAGCAATATCAGTAATGCTGCATAGATGGCGTAAGCAAATGTGTCATAGAATCTGTCATCAAGCATCAACAGGATAAAAGCCAGTGCAAATGACGTTCCGATCCAGACAATCTGCATGCCAGAGCGAGTGGAGAGGCTGAAGATGTCGGTCTCTCCATATGTATAGCTGGCGCCGCACACGCTTATCCATCCGAAGATAAGGAGTGCAATGTATATGCCTACTGTCCACCAGTCAAGGCATCTCCAAACACTTTGCTGTCTTTTATCGTTCTGAGTCTCCATAAGAAATTCTGCGATTCTCCATTTCTTCAGCAAGCTGTTCGCCCGCAGGGCTCAGTTTGCCTGTAATATACTGTTCCATCAATACCTTGCCCATAGGCACACCAAAGTCAGCTCCCCATCCGCCATTCTCAACATAGACAGCGATGGCGATTTCCGGCTTGTTCATTGGAGCAAATCCCATGAACACAGAATGGTCATGTCCACGGTTCTGGGCCGTTCCCGTCTTGCCGCAAGCAGCGAAGGGCAGTGAACTGAGCATCTTACAGGTACCCCCCATTGCTGAAGAACGCATGCCGGCTACGATGTAATCGTAAGCACGCCGCTGTGCTTTAGTGTAATGGCGCCTCGCGTACATTGTATCGAGGGGAACACCTTGAATACGTCTTACCACATGAGGAATATAGTAATAACCACGGTTGGCAATGGTCGCACCTAAGTTTGCAATCTGCAATGGCGTAAGGTTCACCTCACCCTGGCCGATACTGATACTGATGATGGTCAGGCCGTTCCAGGAACCGTGGTAAGCCTTGTCATAGAATGTAGCATTTGGGATCAGTCCGCGTTTCTCTCCCGGCAGATCGATTCCCAAGCGATAGCCGAAACCCATGGAGACCATGTAGTCACGCCAAGTGTTCATGGCACCCTCCACCGTCTTATATTTGGCACGGTTGCTCATCATGTGGAACAATCCCCAGCAGAAGAATGCGTTACACGACGTGCTGATGGCAGGAACAAGGCTCAATGGTGAGGCATGGCTGTGACAGCCTACATGCAGGCCTTTATAGTAGAAGCCCCGGTGACAGGGATATTGTGTCTGTGGCGTGATGATGCCTTCTGACAGGAATGTCAGGCCTTGTGAAGTCTTGAAGGTAGAGCCGGGAGGATACTGTCCCATGATGGCACGGTTCAGCAGCGGCTTCTGTGGGTCATGGGTCAGGAATTTATGATACTTGTTACGGTTCCTGCCCTCAAGGAGTCTCGGATCATAGCTAGGTGAAGATACCATGCAGAGAATTTGTCCTGTAGAAGGTTCGATGGCTACGATGGCACCTATTTTGCCTTGCATCATCCGCTCACCGAGGGCTTGGAGCCGTACATCCAGTCCTAGTGTCAGTTCTTTTCCTGGCACGGGACGATGGTCGAATTTACCATTCTGGTAGTGCCCCTGTACACGTCCGTGCGCATCGCGAAGAAGGATATGTACTCCTTTGATACCGCGCAGATATTTCTCATAACTTCGCTCTACACCCAATTTGCCGATATAGTCGCCAGGCTGGTAATAGTTGTCCTCGTCGACATCTGACGGTGATACTTCTGCCACCTCTCCAAGGATGTGTGCACCATAAGGGTACATATACTGTCGGATGGTACGTTTCTGAATATAGAATCCAGGGAAGCGGAACATCTTCTCACGGAAGACGCTGAAGTTCTTGTCGTCAATTTGTGACATGAACAACTGTTGGGTAAAGCGGGAGTATCCGGGATTCTTAGCAGGATCCTTGATGTCGTTCATTCGTTTGATGAACATCTCTTTCGTGATGCCCAGAGTCTGGCAGAAGTCGAGTGTATCCAAATGCCCTTTTTCTTCGTTCAT
>CALJCU010000572.1 GCA_938023885.1 uncultured Prevotella sp.
GTGGTGTTCCATGAGTCAATTACTTTCATACTGTTACTTTTACCATTTAACTAAAAGTCATTGTTCACAATTTCCTTGCCGAAAGGAGCCAAAGCCAGACGCATCAACCGAAAATGCATCTTTCCCCATGGGATGCCGACAATGGTGATACAGAGCAGCAGGCTAAAGCCAAGGTGGGTGAGCGCTATCCAGAAGCCTCCGATGAAGAACCAGAGGACATTCATGAAAAAGCTAAGGCACCCGCTGTCCTGGTCTTTGCCCACGACATGTGAGCCGAAAGGCCATAAGGCGAGAATACCCAATTTCATGGTTGCAATGCCAAAGGGTATGCCGATAATAGTGATCATCATGAGCAATGATGACACAAAATATTCCACTGCGATACCCAGACCGCCGAAGATAAGCCAGATGATGTTACCTAAGAGTTTCAAGTGCAAATTATATATTAGGCTACAAAAATACGAAAAGTTATTCGATTAGTCGCACACTATGATCGGTTTTATATTATGTGCCGTAAAACCCACAGGTCTTTAGCCTGTGGGATGTAAGGCACTAACCCTGTTGTCTGATATATTCTCTCACAGTGTTTGGACTGGCCTCGCCTATCGAGCAGACGAAATAGCCATCTGACCACAAAGTCTTCTCTTTCCAAAAGAATTCTCTTAACGAGTCCCCATGTAATTTCCAAGCCTTCACCGTACACTCCTGTTTTAATTTCCGCACAATCGACGTGACGGATAGGTTAGGTGGATAGCTGATGAGAAAATGGATATGGTCTTTGTCCGTTTCCATAATGTCAATAGAGAAGTCGGAATTGTCTGCTATGGATTGGAATATTGCTTTAATGTCATCATCCAAATTCCCAAGCAGTATCTTCCTCCTGTACTTGGTGCAGAAGATAAGATGACACTTTAGGTAGTACTTGTGCCTGTTTTTGTGAGTATAATTTTCCTTCATGTTCATGCCCTAAAAGTACGTAAAAGCTTTGATATTTACAGAATTATCAGTAAATTTGTAAGCAAAATGAGGAAGATTAACAGGTAGGGTGTCCAGTTCATTGTACCAATTTTAGCTCACTCTTCTGAGCGTTCTGGTTCGTTCTGTAACCCAGTTCTTGGGCAGGTGCTTGGCTGACCAGGCACTGATGTCCTTCAGTTTAACATTTACAATGCGCTCTTTGAAATTAATTGTTTTTGTAACGGATTCGTTCGCGACTTTAGAATATAACGGTATCGTCAGAACAAAAGAGGTCACACCGTGCAACTTGTTCGGTGACTTCTTGCTCTTGTAGATGCCAAAAGTAGATTCAATGATGTCGGATGATATGTTGATGCTAATGTTACCAGTGAGAAGTGCCTCTTCCCTCTTGAAGTATTCAGGCATCTTGATGCCAACGCGTGCCTGTCGGTAATGTGCATTCCCTAAGACATGAGTAATGATGTAGAGCTTGCACCTCCTGCTTGTCATAACCGGGAAGCCTTCGTTCTTGCAGATGGTCTCGACGTGTCTTACAGCACAAATGAGGATCTGTAGTTCCCTCAACAGGGACTCATAGTCCTTTATGAAGGCATACGCTTCCTGCATCTTCTCCGGGAGAGCGTCATAACAGTTAAGCATTTCATTACCCCATAGAACCCATGAAGACATATTCATGAATCGTGATACAGCTCTCATGTCGGGAGGCAGCAAGTATGCCCTGTCGGTCAGATGATACTGCAACCGTTTCTTGCCAAGGAGTGTTGTAAGCTCCACAAAATCAGATTGTTTTTCATAAACATTCTTGAGGATCACACCCATGGAATGACTAATGTCTGCATGATATATATGCCCGGAGCCAGTGATGCCCTTGACCAGATTATGGCCTTTGTCACTTATGATGTAATCGGAAGCGCTTCCTGCGGATTTCTCTGCAGCCTCTATTCTGCCTTGAACGTCGTCTCCCTTGAAGCCCTTGCTGACTGACAGATCAAGAACCGTAACATCCCCGTGCTTTAAGGGACGACCCTGATGTTCGGAAGGAATACCAAGTGTCAGGAGAAGTTTCTGCCCATTTATGGCAATGCTCTCGTCCACGACCATTGCAAACTTCTTGTCCTTGCATGGCTGATCATCCTGATAGACAGAAAGGCCCAGCTTCTTCACCCAGTTCTCAACGGTGTTGTAGCACGGAACCTTTCCGAAAGCATCACCCGGCAGCCCGGCGAAGGTCTCCGGGACAGTCACGACTGTTCGCGGCCCACATGGTGTACGCATGTAGATTAAAACGCAGAGTTTCCGAACGTCTTTTTTTTAAGCTCCTTCCGGGCTGTCTCATACTTAGCCTTGAGCTTGTCTTTTTGAGATGCAAGTTTCTTGTTCCTCCATCGCCTTCTTTTTGGAACGAAGTTTTTTTGAGCTCAGCATCTTTGGCATCCCGGTCTTTCTTCATGTCTGAATACTTAGACCTCCATGACGTGGCACTCTCTTTTGACGATTTTGCCTTTGCCCTGAGATATATGTTTAATCATAAAACATCCGAAGGGATTGAAAAACGCTGGTATATAAGTAACTTAGGAGGGAATAGGTTTGCGACGATTTGAGATAGAGATAGAAGGATGGTTGCTGAATTAACTGTCCCTAATATTTTCAGATAGCTATAAGCTGAGTATTAGACAGATAGTAACTACCCAGTCTTTATCCGGCAAAGACAAGCGCAAACCTATAATAAACGTTAAAATATGAGGGTGGCTGTAACTATTCTGCCGCCCTGTCGTCATCTTAACAGAAATACCCGAATAATGGACTATAAATACATCAATCAGCTATTGGAGCGCTATTGGCGTGGCGAGACCACGCTGGAAGAAGAAGACATCCTCCGCGCGTTCTTCAGCCAGGACGATATCCCGGGGGAGTTGAGACGCTATAAGTCCCTGTTCAGCTATGAAGCAACAGAGGCTAAGCAAGATGTATTGGGTGAGGACTTTGATGAGAAGCTCTTCGCAGCTATTGCAGAGCACAAGCCTGTCAAGGCACGTGTCATTACAATGGCACAGCGTCTCAAACCGCTCTTCAAAGCTGCTGCCATGGTGGCCATCCTGCTTACACTCGGCAATGCCATGCAGGTGCCGTTCTCAAAGAGCAAACAGGACCCCATCAGTAATTATGACGGATATTACAAGCCGGAGCTCGACAACGGTACCAATGTTGCTATCGGTGACAGTTCGATGGTTGACACGTTGCAGCAAAGCCTAGTTACCCCGGATGCCCCAGCGACGATGCCGGTACTCAAATGATTTTTTTCTATGCTTTCTCTATAAATCAATTAGTAAAACAACAAAGAAACTGTGAAGTTTCGATTCTCTCAAATTTTTCATAACATACTAACGTAGAAGGGACCGCCGCTCTGTCGAGAGCATGCGGTCCTTTCTTATTTGTGTGCTTATCAACATTTTGCAGTGACCGCATCTTAGTGCCAGCCACTGTAACCAATAAACCTATACTATTTCTTTTTACCCTTCTTCTGCACGGGCTGTATCTTTGCCGCAGGTACTGCCTGTGGCCTCGGCCTCAGGATGCTGTCGTACCTGGCCTTGTCAGCGAGGAGGTCAAAGGCTGCCTGCACCTGTTTGTCAGCCTGCAAGCCATTCTCCACGGCCCCACGCTGATAATAATAGGCGGTGACGATATCACTTTGCAGCACCTGCATGAGACTTGTCTTGGCAAGGTCGAGGTCCTTGACGAGGTTATGGTGCAGCTTCTTGCGGAGGGCGTCAAACTCTGCCTTGGCATCATCGTAGTAACCCTCAAACTTTGCGAGTTTCTCCAACTCATCGAGCTGCTTGCCGCTCATGGCATCGTATTTGAAGGAACTGGCGAGCACCGATTTCTTGAAGTCGTTGAAGTCGTCGTCAGTCAACTTAAACTCCGAAGGTTTGGCGATCGTAGGATGCTCTGCGATATATTTCTCTTCCCAAGTGTTGACGAGCTCGTTGGAGTCGCGCACGGCAGCGAGGTAATAGGTGATGTTGGGCATAGAGTCAGCCTCAACCTTGATGTCGGGCATGATACCGCCGCCATCGCGTACGATACGGGCGTGGAGTGTTTTGAACTCGTGGGTAAGCGAGTCGGCAACGACTTCCGCTCCACCCGACGCATTGTGCTTATAGTTGATTTTCTGGATACAGCGGCCTGATGGGATGTAATACTTATTCGTCGTCATCTTCATCTGCCCGTTGTAAGGCAGGTTCATCACTGTCTGCACAAGGCCTTTTCCGAAAGTCTTCGTGCCCATGACGACACCACGGTCGAAGTCCTGCAGCGATCCGCTGGCGATCTCCGCAGCCGATGCCGTATTGCCATTGACGAGCACCACGACGGGCAGCACCGTGTCTACAGGTTCCACCTCCGTGTAATAGTCGTGATTCACCTTCTTCATCTTTCCGCGGTTGCTCACCACAAGGCATCCTTTAGGCACGAAGCAGTTGACGATATTCACTGCCTCATACTCAGAGCCGCCACCGTTGCCGCGCAGGTCGAAGACAAGGCCTTTCATGCCTTTCTCCTTCAGGTCGATGATAGCGTTGCGTACGGTCTTGGCACAGCCTTCGGTGAAAGAGTTGAGGTTGAGGTAACCGAATCCGTTCTTCTGCAGACCATAATAGGTCACGGCGGGTAACTGGATGGCGCGGCGCGTGATCTTGAACTTCATGTCTTTGTCCGTTGACGGACGGTGGATCTTCAGTTCGAAGGTCGTGCCGGCGTCGCCGCGCAGATGCTTGCTCACATATTCGTTGTCCCTCTTCGTCATATCCTCCCCATCGATGGAGAGAATGATGTCACCCTTCTTCAGCCCCACCTCAGCAGCCGGCATGTTCTCGTAAGGCTCGTCGATACACACGCGGCCGAGCTTGAAGTTGTAACGGATGAGCGAGCCTATTCCCGCATACTTTCCCGTAAGCATCATCTTCACATCCTGACTCTTGTTGGCAGGATAATACTCCGTATAAGGATCGAGACTGTGGAGCATGGCGTTGATACCCGTACTGACGGTGACGTCAGCATCCAGCGTATCGACATACATCATGTCGAGGTTCTTGTAGATGGTGTTGAAGATGTCGAGGTTCTTCGCCACCTTAAAATAATGCTCGTCCTGCGTCTGGGCATAACCCATAATTCCCGTAAAGAGACAGAGCAATAGCAGATATGTTTTTTTCATTGGAATAATAATTTCTACCTCCGTTACTGAAATAATAGGTGCAAAGGTACGAATAATCTTTCTGAACCGCCCTAACCAATGAGGTGATACATACCACCAGCCAGAAGCTTTACCAGTCCTTTCATCTCCAAGTCGAAGAGTACGGCGCTCAAACTGCCCATATCCATTCCTGTTTTAATGGCTATGATGTTTACCTGTAGGTCGTTATTTTTTTGCAAGATTTCAATAATTGCACGCTCTTCGGGTGATAAGTC
>CALJCU010000573.1 GCA_938023885.1 uncultured Prevotella sp.
GGCATACTGCGCCGTATAGTTCATCTGGTAGTTGTCGGTACGGGTAGACGTACGTGCGAGATAAGAGCCGTTGTCATAGCTATGCGCCACCATATTGCTCCCATTGATATAGTCGTCCATATTTTCATCTCCGACCGGCGTATAGAGGTGATTGCCACTGCCGAAGCGGTTCGTCATCGAATAGATGGTGTAGTTGGAGCCGTACTCGTTGCTCTTGTCGGTGTTGATGCTCTTGCTGTACGTGAACTTCATCGAGAGACCCTTGAGGATCTTGCTCCATCCGAAGTCGTAGCTCAGTCCGGCCTGCACGTTGAGGTTTGAGCTCATGTTGCGCTTATAGTCTCCGTTATTCTGCAACAGGTCATAGTTGTAGCGCTGGTCCTGACTCTTCTCCGTGTTGCTGATACCATAATCGGTGATATAATAGTCGCCGACTTTCTCCGGGATATAACGGGGACGGGTGAGCAGCAATGCATAGTCCTTTTCTGAGTTGGAACCTCCGACCTTGACAAGCGGCAGATTCTTTGTGCCGTAGTCGCCACTGACACTGAGGTTGGCATTGAGCCAACGGCTGATCTTCACGTCAAATCCTGCACGGTAGTTCCAACGACTGTAGTTGAGTCGGCCGAGGTTACCACCCTGCTTGAAATAGCTCAGTCCACCGAAGTAGTTGACATTGTTCGTGGCGCCACTGACGTTGACACGGTGTTTCTGCTTGACGGCTGTCTTCCAGTATTTGTCGAGCAGGTCATAGTCGAGGTCTTTCATGGCCTCAAGCTCGTCGGCCTGATAGAGACTGTTCTTGATATTGAGCGACGTGTTCGTGGGGTCAGCGGCAGCTACGGCGTTATACATCCGTCCATACTCGTAAGAGCTCAGCATCTTCGGACGTGCCACCTCATCGGTCAGACCGAAGGAGCCGCTGTAGGAGATATGCGGGGCGCCGAATTTCCCTTTCTTTGTCGTCACAAGGATGACACCATTGGCAGCACGAGCACCATAGACGGCGGCGGCAGCATCCTTCAGTACGGAGATGCTCTCCACCTCTGAGGGGTCGAGGTTGTTGAACTGCTCGGCGCCGAGGTTCTCGTAACTGTTACCGACCTTGACATCGTTCGGGTAGATATAGCCATCGATAACGAAGAGCGGCTGTTGGGCCGTCGAGCCCACCTCACCTAAGGAGTTAGTGTCACGGATATACAGTCTGGCGCTCTCGCCCGGACGGGCGTTGCCGCCACTGACGCTCAAGCCGTTGACCAAACCATGCAACGTCGAGGCGAGGCCACCACTCACGAGATCCTGGATGTCCTCTGTCGGTACCGTTGCAACGGATCCGGTGAGGTGCGCCTTCTTCTGCGTGCCGTAACCGACGACGACAACCTCATCGAGGTCTGTGTTGGCATTGTCCAGTTTGAGCGTGCCACCCGTCGTCGACATGTCCTTGTAACCGATATAAGAGACCGTCAGGGTAGCACCTGCCGGAGCCTGAATCTTATAATGACCGTCGAGGTCAGTGACAACAGCGGTCTTGGAGCCTTTGACGTGCACGGAGGCACCGATGACAGGCTCACCTTTCTCATCCACCACCGTTCCCGTGATGGTCTTCGTATTTTGTGCCAATGCCGGGGAAGCGCAGAGCAGGAGTGCGCCGGAAAGCAAGGCAGGAAGATATCTCTTTTTCATTGTCTGTTCGATTAAATAGAAAGAAGGATGTTATTTGGTAGTAGGGAGCCAGCGCGGGTCACCCGTACCGAGACTGACCTGAGAGGTACCGGAGATCGTGAAGTCAGCATTCTCCGGGTCTTTGAACTGTGGGTCTGCCTTGATATCCGTACCTGAGTTGTCATATCCTGTCGGATCATCGAAGGTGCCATCCTTGTGCATATAGGTGAAATGAAGCTGTCGGCTGGTTCTGACGGCCTGCCAAGAAACGGCGCGCCACACCCGACGGACTGCAGTCGTAGAAGATGCAGTTGGTCATTGTCCAGTAGGACGTGCTCTGTCCGGCAAGGCCGTTGTAGTTGCCCCATTGGCCGTTCCAGGCTACATGATAGAACGTGGAGTTCTCATAGCTAGTATTGGCGAGTGCATATTTGATGTTCTTCGG
>CALJCU010000574.1 GCA_938023885.1 uncultured Prevotella sp.
GGAGCCGGAAGATAAGAAGACATGAGGCTTGGCAGTAGCGAAACATGAGGGATGGCAGCAACTGAATGAGGGGAGGTTACAGTGCGAATCTAACTTTTTTGTCTGACGGTCGATTAATTTGATAATTTTCGGCAGTAATTCGAGAAATTTATGTAAGTTTGCATTCATAAAGAAACGAAAATGACGAACTCTTCCGACACCTCTTCTGAAATGAGTCTGACGAAAGCCTTGCTGCGGCTCATTCGTCCTGCCCAGTGGATTAAGAATTTCTTTGTGTTCGCTCCGATTCTCTTCGGTGGTGCCCTCTTTAATATCTATGCATTGGCCGATGGTGTCATTACCTTCTTTGCCTTCAGTTTTGCAGCCTCGAGCATCTACTGCTTCAACGATATTCACGATGTGGCTGACGACCGCCGTCATCCTGAGAAGTGCCGCCGGCCTATCGCCAGTGGCGTCGTGAGTGTGCCACAAGCCTACGGACTGATGATGCTGATGTTCGTCTTGAGTGTCGTCTCTTGTTTCCTTCTTATGTTATTAAATAATGAGTCAGGTGTGACCGTCCTCGCGACTCTGGGCGTGATTGTGTTCTATTGGCTTCTTAACCTCGCTTATTGTATCTGCTTGAAGCAATACGCCATCGTTGACGTATGTATTGTGGCCTTCGGCTTCGTGCTCCGTATGATTGCAGGTGGCGTGGCGACACATATCATGCTGAGCAAATGGATTGTGCTCATGACATTCCTCATAACTCTTTTCATGAGTTTTGCCAAGCGGCGCGACGATGTGCTGCGCATGGAAGCGACGGGAGAGGCACCGCGAAAGAATACGAGCCGTTACAACTCCACGTTTATCAATCAGGCGCTCACCATCACGGCTTCCGTCACCCTCGTGTGCTACATCATGTACACTGTCAGCCCTGAGACTCAGGCGCGGTTCCACTCCGGCTATCTCTATCTCACGAGCATCTACGTGCTCCTCGGTTTGCTGCGCTACGTTCAGATAACGGTGGTCGACAAGAAAAGCGGCAACCCCACGAAGGTCATCCTTCACGACCGCTTCATCCAGCTCGACGTGCTGGCCTGGCTTGTCACGTTCATGCTCATCATCTATGTAGGATAGTCCTTAAAGAATATTTATGTGGAATAAGAAACTATATGTCTTCGACTTTGACGGCACGCTCACCACACGCGACACGCTCATCGCCTTCATCCGCTTCTCGCGGGGAACGACATGGCTGCTGCGTTGCTTGCTGCGACTGTTGCCGCGGCTGATACTGATGAAGCTCCATCTTGCCGACAACGGGCGTACGAAGGAGCGGCTCTTCTCGCTCTGTTTCAAAGATATGCCTTTAGAGGAGTTCAATGATCTCTGCAATCGTTTTGCCATTTCCGCTTCGCATCGCCTCATCCGTGAGGATACGTGGAACGTCATGCGGAAAGCCCTCGCCGGAGGCAGCCGTGTGTTCATTATCAGTGCAAGCATCGACAACTGGGTTGCTCCGTTCTTCAAGACGGTAGGCTCTGTCTCCATCCTCGGGACACAGATTGAGACCATTGATACTCGGCTCACCGGCCGGTTCCTTACGCCTAACTGTTATGGTGCAGAGAAGGTCAGACGACTCAAGGAGGCACTTCCCGGACTGAGGAACAACCGGCGACAATATGAGATCATCGCTTATGGGGACAGCCGTGGAGACAAAGAGATGTTTGAATATGCAGACGAAAGCCATTATGTCGGGTAAGCTCGGTGAGGTCATCCGCTTCGGCATCGTAGGAGGTTTGGCTACCATCATCCAGTATGGTACTTACTACGGGTTGATACGGTTCATCCCTGCAACCGCCACGAGAGGTGATGCCCATCTGTGGTCAACAGTGGCCATGACCATGGGATACATGGTGAGTTTCATTTTCAACTTCTTTGCTTCCACGCACTACACGTTCCGTGTCAAAGCCAATGCCAAGCGCGGGGCCGGATTCCTTTTCTCGCACATCGTGAATTACTGCCTGCAGATGCTGACGCTCAACATCTTCCTTTGGCTGGGCCTGTCGAAGGCTGTGGCACCAATCCCGATGTTCTGCATCTGTGTTCCCGTCAACTTCCTCCTCGTGCGGTTCTTCCTAAAGCGATAACAATGAAAAAGCTATATATCTTTTTTCTCCTTCTCCTCTCTGGGCAGCTCTTTGCCCGACGCCCCTCTCTGACGACCTTCACGCTCTCCAACGGCATGACGGTGTGGCTCAATGAAGACCATGCGCAACCGAAGGTCTTTGGAGCCGTCGTTGTCAAGGCTGGGGCCAAGGACTGCCCCAACTCGGGCATCGCTCATTATCTTGAACACCTTCTGTTCAAAGGCACGCAGAAGATAGGAACCATCGACTACGCGAAAGAGAAGCCATGGCTCGACAGTATCTCGGTGCAATATGACTGCTTGGCGAAGACCACTGATGCTGTACAGCGTCTTGCTATCCAGCACCATATCAACGATCTCTCTATCCATGCTGCTGACTACGCTATCCCCAACGAGTTCGGCAACCTCATCGACCGCTTCGGAGGTACGGGACTCAATGCCTATACCTCCTTTGATGAGACAGTCTTCCACAACTCTTTCTCTCCGCAATATATCTGTCAGTGGTGCGAGCTCAATGCCGAGCGTATGCGCGACCCTGTCTTCCGTCTTTTTCAAAGTGAGCTTGAGACAGTCTATGAGGAGAAGAATATGTATACCGATAACCTCCTCGCCTCTACGGCCGGGAAGGCGCAGCAGATAGCCTTAGCTGGTACGCCGTACGCCTATCCCATCATTGGAGCTACTGACAGTCTGAAGAATCCACGTCTATCCGAGATGATGCGCTTCTTCCGTGAGCGTTATGTCCCTACGAACATGGGGCTCATCCTCTGTGGAGATATTCAGGCAGACAGCCTGCGGCCGCTGCTTGAGCGTACGTTTGGTACCTTGCGCGCTTCGGGCGACACTTTCACTCCGACTCCGGCCGCACGGCTGCACGACTTCACCCACATGCCGGTGTTGCGCCTCAAGGTGCCAATTCCCATCGTGAAGATAGGTGGCAGGATTTGGCAGATGCCAGATGAGAAAAGCAAGGACTATGCGGCTTTCCAGGTACTTGCCTCCATGCTCACGAACGAGGAGAAGACGGGACTGATCGACTCGCTGATGACAAGCAGTCGCGTGCTCTTCGCTACAGGTATGGGCTATAACTTCAAGGACTTCTCCGCATGGGGCTTCGGTTTCGTGCCCCGCTTGCCTTTCGGTTCACGCAAGAAAGCGGAGAAGCTCTGCCTTGAGCAGATAGAAAAACTGAAGCTGGGCCAGTTCAGCGAAGCGGTGCTCCAGGCCACGAAGCTTACACTTAAACGCAATGCAGAGATGGCGATGGAGTCCATCTCCGGCCGGAGCAAGGCGATGATCAATGCCTTTTCTCATGGCTTGGCTTGGGACAAGGTGGCTCATCGGGGAGCTGTCATTGACAGTGTGAGTCGCGGGGATGTCATGCGTGCGGCGAAGAAATATCTGAATGATGACTGCCTTCGGCTGGCCAAGAGGTTCGGTCATTATCCGAAGGAGCATGTCAGTCAGCCTGGTTACAAGCCCGTGAAGCCGAAGAATGCGGACAGGCAGTCAGCATATGCGGCAGCCATCAGACAGGAACCGGTTCCGTCTGCCTCACCGAGAACTATCGATTTGGACAAGGATGCTGCACACACGGCACTTTCAAAATGGGTCAACCTTTACACAGTCCCCAATCTGAAGAATGGTATCTTCACACTCCAGATCATCTATCGTCGCGGGTCACGCAATGACAGCCGCCTGAAGCCGATGGCCGACTATCTCAACTCCATCGGTACGGCAAACCACGACAAGCATGTCTTCGGAAACCTGTTGCGTCGCTATGGTGCCACGCTCTCAGCTGAGGCATCACCTACTGATGTGACTCTCACGCTGACGGGTATCGACCGCTATTTCAATGAGGCGGTGAGTTTGCTTCATGAGTTCCTCACGATCCCGAAAGCCGACAAGAAGCAGTTCGATGCTTTGGTGAAGTCAACGAAGCTCGATGAACACACGATGTTCAGGCAGAACAGTAACATTGCTCGGATCGTGTTGCAGAAGATTGCTTTTGGCGACGGATCCGATTATTTGAACCGAGTCACGGCAAAAGAATTGGGGAAGATGGGCGGCGACAGTCTTGTCAGTGTCTTCAGGAATCTGCAATATTGTCAGACTGACATCGTATATTGTGGCAGTCTGAATACTAATGATGTTGAAAACATCCTAAAAGATAATATTTCTGTTGATAAGGTTAATCTACCGTGGAGGCCGAGCAACTTCCGGATTCAGCCTGTCAAGGAGAACACTGTTTTTATCTACGACAATCCTTCAGCGCGTCAGACGATTGTGGGGAGCTATGAGCAGACAGCGCCGATGCCTACGGCTAAAGATCGCGCCCAACTGAGATTGTGGGGCTCCTACTTTGGAGGCGGCATGCAGTCGGTACTTTTCCAGGAGATTCGCGAGTTTCGTGCTTTGGCTTATTCGGCCCATGGCTACACGATAACTCCTGATCTTCTCACACGTGGTTCTGAGCCTTGCGGCTATGTCTCGCAGATAGGTACGCAGGCCGACAAGGTGATGACTACCACGCTGCTCCTCGATTCGCTCCTGTCGAACATGCCGCTCCGCAGTGTGCAGGTCGAGGCGGCGAGCCATGCGATTGTCAATGGCATCAACAACAGTTTCCCCACGATGCGCCAGATAGGTGCGGATGTTGCTTTCCTTCGTATGCTTGGCTACACACATGACCCAGATGCCGATATCTTAAATGCGCTTGCCCCCTTGACATCATATGATCTCATGAAGTTCTATCAGCAGAATATTCAGTTCCGCCCTCGTGCTACCTTCATCGTGGGTAATAAAAAGATGCTCGATATGAAACGGCTCAGCCGGCTTGGAAAGATTGTGGAGGTGAAGAAAGAGGAAATATTTAAATAATAACTAAAAGATTTTGAAGTTGTTTACTAATTAGTTATCTTTACGGATGGTTAAAAGAAGGTACTAAGGAAAGCTATATATCGCGTGTGGAAAATGGACATGCTGATATCCAATTGTCGACTCTCTTTAAGATCTTTCAAGGATTGGGGCGAAAGGTGAGTTTGACGGTTATCTAAGTTATCGTTTGGCACATTTCTTGTTTGGATCAACTCAAAGCATAAATAAAAAGATAATAACAGTAATATAATAAACTATGGAAGTACAAGATTTGGAAAAGATCGTCGAGCAGCAGAGCTCCACACATCGTATGGAGCGCGACGTGGCAAGGTCAGCCGCCTTCCCTGCTCTGATGCGTAAAGTATATCTCTGGATGACGATGGCGCTCGTCATCACAGGCCTCTGTGCCTGGGGGACGGCAACAAGCCCGTATATGGTTCAGTTGGTTTATGGCAATCGGGCAGTTATGTGGGTGCTGGTTATCGCTGAACTCGGCCTCGTGTTCTACACTACGGCCCGTATTCAACGCCTTTCGCTGGCCACTGCTACCACGTTGTTCATCATCTATTCGGCGCTCAATGGTGTGACCCTGTCGTCAATCTTTATGGTCTATGCAATGACCTCCATTGCCAAAGTGTTCTTTATCACGGCCGGTACCTTTGGTGTGATGGCGCTCTATGGCTATGTGACTAAGACCGATCTCTCAAGGTTCGGTAATCTATTCCTCATGGCGCTTTTCGGATTAATCATCGCTACCCTGGCCAACCTCTTTATAAAGAGCAGCGGCTTCGATCTCATCCTGAGCTATATTGGTGTCGTGCTCTTCGTAGGTCTTACTGCTTGGGATAGTCAGCAGATCAAGCGTGCGCTTGCTTATCAGCCGGGTCTCGATGAAGACTCGCAGAAGGTCGCACTGCTTGGAGCACTTGAGCTTTATCTCGACTTCATCAACCTCTTCCTCTATCTGCTGAGAATCTTCGGAAGAAGCGACAATTAAAATATGATATGCCAACTTTCTTCTTGTTGTGAATATAAACGCCGGAAGTAGCGGGCTTTTGTGAGATTCGCTGGCCGGAGAGTGTAAAATAAGCCTCTTTGTCTGTCGGGTGGGAGTCGCTATTGATAAGTGTAATAGCCGTGGTTGACGAAGGTACCGTCATTTGTATTATATTTCGTACCACTGTCATGGGTGAAGATAATACCAGTCGACAGAGAAGTCTCTGTTCCTGAATATGTCCACGTGTAGACCTTTGTACCTGAGGATAGTGTGCCTTGGCGGTGTTGGTGAAGTAGCAGTAGATTGCAGCATTGGGGTCAACCTTTGTAAAGGCCACGCTGCCCGTATTGGTCTCTTCAGTACCGTTGTTGTCTCCCGTAGCGCTCCAAGTCACAGTCACCGGCAATCTGCGCCCACCAGCGGTTGGCTCATCCCAGTTGAACTCGGCATAGTGGTGCCAGTAGTTGTGGGTGTCGTGGTTTACATTGTCGGTATTCTTCATCATCGCCAGACGCCGGCTGTATTGGTTGGCCGCAGCGAGATCGTCATAGTCGGATCCAAGGATGTCGGTGTTCGGAGTCAGGCAGGCCGTTGACCCTTGGAGTCTGATTCGATTGGTTATCCCAGTACAGGACATTGTTGCCACTGTCGCCATCATAAAAACGCGTGGTGATGACAACATAGATGCTATTATTGCATACTTATTACGATAATATTCCAAAAGTTTTATTCTATTAGGGAGATTTGCAAAATAATTGCATATTTGTTTGCATAATACAAACAAATATACTAATTTTGCAGTTGTAAATAGGATAAATATGCAAGTTCAGTATTTATAATGAAGGTAAAAAGTCAGCGGTTGGATGCCATTAAGATGATTCTCTCGAGTGAAGAGATCAGCAGTCAGGAAGACCTTTTGAAAGAGCTTCATGACGGGGGGTTCCCCGTCACTCAGGCAACGTTGAGCCGTGACCTCAAGCAGCTCAAGGTAGCGAAGGCAGCGAGTATAAGCGGACGGTATGTCTATGTCCTGCCCAACGAGACGATGTATCACCGCATCCATACGCCGCTTAAAGCCGTTGAGATGATGACTGTACCCGGTTTCCTGAACATCAACTTTTCCGGTAACATGGGGGTTATCCACACACGACCGGGCTATGCCGGCAGCATCGCCTACAACATTGACAACAGTGATATTCCCGAGATTTTAGGAACGATTGCCGGAGACGATACCATCTTCATCGTTGTGAGGGATGGGGCTGATCACGATGCCATCATCGATGCACTCCACAACAACTTGATATTCTAATTTGGGGAGGGAGGTAAGTTTTTCTAATAGATACAGATTAATGAAAGACGTGAAAGTATTGGTCGCTGATGAGAGTCATATTAAATATGTCGGCACCATTCTGAAGACAATCGCTGAGGCAGCAGAGGTACGTGGCACCGGCATCGCCAGACGCTCACCCGAATATGTGGCAACAAAGATGCGCGAGGCTAAGGCTGTCATTGCTTTGGACGGTGACAAGTTCGCAGGATTCAGCTATATCGAAACATGGGGTAACAAGCATTATGTCACGACATCGGGACTTATTGTTCATCCCGACTATCGCGGTCTCAGACTGGCTAAACGAATCAAGAACCTCACATTCACCCTTGCCCGCATGCGTTGGCCTCATGCTAAGATCTTCTCGCTGACAAGCGGTTCGGCCGTGATGAGGATGAACACGCAGCTCGGTTACCTCCCCGTGACCTTTAGGGACCTCACCGATGATGAGTCGTTCTGGCGCGGCTGCGAGGGTTGCATCAACTCGGACATCCTTCACCGTACCAATCGTCAGTACTGCATCTGTACGGCTATGCTCTTCGACCCGGCTGAGCATCTCCCAGTCCGTCTCCCCGATGGTGTGATGGAAAGAATCCGGAAGATTGACGGCATCAAATAGTTATCCGCGACGATAACACCCAAGGGGCAGGTATTATGACCGCCCTCACCCTGAATAAAGAAAACAACAAAAAGAGTTAATAATATGGCAAAGAAGAAAGTGGTTGTCGCCTTCAGTGGCGGTTTGGATACATCTTACACGGTGATGAAACTCTCCCAGGATGGTTGGGATGTCTACGCAGCTTGCGCTAACACCGGTGGCTTCTCGGCTGAGCAGTTGAAGAAGAACGAAGAGAACGCCTATAAGCTCGGTGCCGTGAGATATGTCACGCTCGATGTCACACAGGAATATTATGCCAAGAGTCTGAAGTACATGATTTATGGCAATGTGCTGCGTAACAACTGTTATCCTGTCTCTGTCTCTTCGGAGCGTATCTTCCAGGCGATCGCCATCGCGCGCTACGCCAATGAGATTCAGGCCGATGCTATCGCACACGGCTCGACGGGTGCCGGCAACGACCAGATCCGTTTCGATATGACATTTCAGGTCATGGCTCCTAAGATGGAGATCATCACACTCACCCGTGACAAGGAACTGTCTCGCAAGGAGGAGGTCGACTACCTCAACGCTCACGGCTTCTTTGCTGACTTCACAAAACTGAAATACAGTTACAATGTCGGTATATGGGGGACGAGTATCTGTGGCGGTGAGCTCCTCGACCCGGAACAGGGCCTTCCGGAGAGCGCTTATCTGAAGCATGTCACCGCTGAGGAGCCCGAGGCTGAACTGCGCATCACGTTCAAGAAAGGTGAGGTTGATGCCGTAAACGGGGAGCATTTCGACGATAAGGTGAAGGCCATCCAGAAGATTGAGGAGATCGGTGCCGGATATGCCATCGGCCGTGACTGCAATGTGGGCGACACGATCATTGGTATCAAGGGGCGTGTAGGTTTTGAGGCTGCTGCTCCGAAGATTATCATCGAGGCTCACCGTCTGCTGGAGAAGTCGACACTGAGCAAGTGGCAGCAATACTGGAAAGATCAGATAGCCAACTGGTACGGCATGTTCCTCCATGAGAGTGAATATCTGGAGCCGGTGATGCCCGATATGGAGGCCTTTCTTACTTCTTCGCAGCGTCATGTCAATGGCACGGCTATCCTCAGGCTCCGTCCTTACACCCTCCGGACAGTGGGTGTGGACAGTGCCGATGACCTCACGAAGTCGAAACTCGGCGAGTATGGCGAGATGAACCACGGATGGACTGCTGATGATGCAAAGGGGTTCATCAAGATTCTCAGCACTCCGCTGAAAGTCTACTATGGCATTCATCCCATTGATGAGGAAAGAAAAGGGGAATGAGTAATGCAAAACAATACGACATCTGTTATTAAAGTCGGGATATTGGGCGCTGCCGGTTATACAGGCGGTGAGCTTATTCGCTTGCTTGTCAATCATCCACAGGCCGAGATTGTTTTCGCTAACAGCGAGAGTAACGCCGGTAATCTCTTATCTGATGTCCATGAAGGGCTTTACGGTGATACCGACCTCAGGTTTACGTCAGAGTTGCCTTTTGATGCGGTTGACGTGGTGTTCTTCTGCTTTGGCCATGGCAAGAGCGAAGCATTCATGCGGGAACACGACATCCCTACGCATGTCAAGGTCATCGACTTGGCGCAGGACTTCCGTCTCGCGCCTGAGAAAGTGATTCGGACGCAGCACCCAACGCCAGTAGCGCACGACTTTGTCTACGGGCTTCCGGAGATCAACCGCAGCAAGATAGCCTCAGCCATGCATGTCGCTAACCCTGGCTGTTTCGCGACCTGCATCCAGCTCGGATTACTCCCTGCTGCGAAGATGGGACTGCTCAGGAGCGATGTCAGTGTCAATGCTGTCACGGGGTCTACGGGTGCCGGTGTGAAGCCGGGAGCCACGACACATTTCTCCTGGCGTTCGAACAACCTCAGTATCTACAAGGCCTTCAGACACCAGCACATCCCTGAGATTCGTCAGAGCCTCGCGCAAGTGCAGGGTTCTCTGGATGCTTCCATCGATTTCGTCCCTTACCGTGGTGACTTTCCCCGTGGCATTTTTACTACGGAGGTGGTGAAGACGGACACTGATATCGACACCATCGTTGAGGGTTACAAGGCCTTCTACAAGGACCAGCCTTTCACACATTATGTTGACAAGGCGCTCGACCTCAAGCAGGTGGTGAACACGAACAAGGCGCTCGTCCATTGTGATAAGGCCGACGACAAGCTTCTCATCACGTCGTGTATCGACAATCTTCTGAAAGGTGCCGTAGGGCAGGCGGTGGAGAATATGAACCTTATGTTTGGTATCGATGAGCGGGCGGGACTGCGGCTGAAAGCGTCAGCGTTCTGACGGCTGGACACCGTAAAGGCTGCGCGATCATTGATTCTAAACGTTCATCTTATACTTTTTTATGCAACCATACAAAGTTTTTTCTCTATTCGACATCAATATCGTACGGGGTAAAGGAGCCCGCGTCTGGGACGATAAAGGGCAGGAGTACCTTGACTTCTATGGCGGTCACGCCGTCATCAGCATTGGTCACAGTCATTCGCATTATATACAAGCCATCGACGACCAGATCCGGAAGATCGGCTTCTACTCCAACAGTGTCATCAACACGTTGCAGCAACAGTTGGCTGAGCGCCTTGGAAGGATAAGTGGCTACGAGGACTACAGTCTCTTCCTTATCAACAGTGGAGCAGAGGCCAATGAGAATGCACTCAAGCTCGCCAGTTTCCACAACGGGCGCCGCCGTGTGCTCGCCGTGCAGCACTCGTTCCATGGTCGTACAAGCCTTGCCGTGGAGGTCACGGATAACAAGAATTATCTTGCTCCTATCAATGATAACCGACAGGTGACGTTCCTGCCCATGAACGACCTCAAGCCGTGGGAAGAGGAGCTCGTCAAAGGTGATGTCTGCGCCGTCATCCTTGAGTGTATCCAGGGTATTGGCGGTTGTGTCATGGCTACTCCCGAGTTCGCACAAGGTCTGGCTAAAGCCTGTGAAAAATATGATACGGTGCTTATCTGTGATGAGATCCAGTGTGGTTATGGCCGCAGCGGGAAGTTCTTCGCCCATCAGTGGCTTGGTATCAAGCCTGACCTCATCACGGTGGCCAAAGGCATAGCCGACGGCCTGCCGATGGCTGCTGTGCTTATCTCTCCGGCTTTCCCGCCTGTCATCGGACAGCTTGGAACAACGTTCGGCGGCAGCCATCTCGCATGCGCTGCAGCTCTTGCCGTGCTCGATGTCTTCGAGCAAGAGCATCTCGTAGAGAACGCCAATGAAGTGGGAACCTATTTCATCGACCAGCTGCGTCAGCTTCGGCAGGTCTGCAGTCATATCCTTGAGGTGCGCGGACGCGGCTTGATGATAGGTCTCATGCTCGACACACCTCACAGGGAGGTCCGCTCCCGTCTTATCCATGAACAGCATGTCTTCACGGGATGTGCGGGAACAAACATCCTCCGTATCCTGCCACCGCTCATCATCACGAAGGCAGATGCCGACGACTTTATCTACCGTCTTAAGAACGTCCTTGACGAACTGTAGCTTTTCCCCAACGCAGGGCGGGGTTTAGTGACCGTCCTGACCCTAACAGACAAAATATGAAGACAGCAATCATTGGTGCCGGAGAGATAGGTGGTGCTTTCGCCGCCGGACTTCTCAAAGGCACATTACTCAAAGGCTCATTATTCAAACCAGAAGATATCACGGTATCCAACCCGCATGAGAACAAGCTTACGCGCTTCCGGGTACTTGGTGCCAGTGTGACGACAGACAACAAAGTAGCCATTGCCGGTGCCGATTTTATCACGATAGCCGTGAAGCCGGAAGTCGTGAAGACGGTCATCAATGAGCTCAAGCCACTCATCGACTATGACAGTCAGATTATTGTCAACATGGCGGCAAGCATCTCCATCGCACAGCTCAGTGAATGGCTCGACAAGGATGGAAAGGTGCCCGACATCATTCAGGCATTGCCTAACATCGGCATCGCAGAGAGGGCATCGATGACTTTCCTCTCTCCCAGTGCACAGGCCAGGGCACATCTTGACAAGGTACAGGAGATCTTCAATAGTGTCGGCAGCTCCCTCGTTGTTGAAGAAGCGTTGTTGAATTCGGGTACGGCACTCTCGGGGTGCGGCATCGCTTACATCATGCGCTTTGTGCGTGCAGCCTCGGAGGCAGGTGTGGAACTGGGCTTTAAGGCTAATGATGCAAAGAACATCGTTTTGCAAACCATGCGAGGGGCTGTCAACCTGTTGACAGCAACTGACAGTAACCCGGAGACAGAGATAGATAAGGTGACGACACCCGGTGGCATGACCATCAAGGGACTCAATGCCATGGAGCAGGCTGGCTTCACCAATGCCGTGATACAAGGGTTCAAAGGGTGCCTGAAATAGTTTCTCTATTGAAGACTGCAAGTTTCTCTATTGGAAACTGCAAGTTTCTCTATTAAAAACTGACAGTTTCTCTATTAAAGACTGACAGTTTCTCTATTAAAAAACTGATGGTTTTCTATGGGAAACTCCAAAGAAATTGTTTGGCGCGTTTAAATTGACAATAACAAAGTAAAGATGAAACGAATCGTAATAAAGGCAGGTTCCAACGTGCTGACACGTCCCGATGGCAATATCAATGTCACGCGTGTGTCGTCTGTCGTAGATCAGATTGTATGGTTGCGGAAACACGACTATGAGGTTATCCTCGTGTCTTCCGGCTCATTGGCTTGCGGTAAAGGCGAACTGACTCCCGGCCGTAAGCTCGACAGCGTGCAGCAGCGCCAGCTCTTCTCGTCTGTCGGTCAGGTGAAACTCATCGGGCTCTATTACGATCTCTTCCGTGAGTACGGCGTGCATATCGGTCAAATGCTGACGATGAAAGAGAGTTTCTCCACCCGGGGCGAGTATCTCAACCAGCGTTCCTGTATCTCTGTGATGCTGGAGAGGGGTGTCATGCCGATTATCAATGAGAACGACCCGGTGAGTGTCACGGAGCTGATGTTCACGGATAATGATGAACTTGCAGGACTTGTGGCATCGATGATGAACGCCAGGACGCTTATCATCCTCACGAATGTCGATGGTATCTACAATGGAGACCCCAAGGCACCGGACACGCGGGTCATCCCAATGGTCAACTATGATAGGGACCTCAGCGAGTATGTACAAGATTCGAAGAGTAACTTTGGACGGGGCGGAATGGTGACGAAACTGAAGATTGCCAGTAAGGTGGCGGATGAAGGTATCAAGGTGATTATTGCCAACGGAACGACGGACGCTATTCTTGTTAATCTTGCGCAGCATCCTCAGGAGACGATGCATACGGAGTTCCGGCCTAATCCGAATCCCACCTCACGTATCAAGAAATGGATTGCGCACAGCGAGAGCTTTGCCCGGGGCCGCATCATTATCAATGCGAAGGCAGAGGAAGCGCTCAAAGGCGATAAGGCAGTGAGTTTGCTGCCTGTCGGTGTGACTGCTGTGGAAGGTGATTTTGAGGAGGGTGACATCATCGATGTCGTCAATTCCAAGGGAGAGACGATCGCCCTCGGGCGCAGCGGCTATAGTGCAGCCGGGGCCCGAAAGGTGATTGGCATCCATGATGTCAAGCCGCTTATCCACTACGACTATTTGTATATGGAGTGATGGCCTGTCGCGTCTACACTGTAAAGGCGATGCCTCTTTTATATTGTTTTTATATTTTGCTTTTGTAAATGACGCACGATGATGAACATGCAGGAATTATTCAGAACCGTCAAGAAATCTTCTCAATCATTGCTTCTTCTCAGCGACGCTCAGCGCAATGAGGTGCTGTGTGCCGTTGCCGATGCCATTCTCCAGCGGCAAGACGAGCTCTTGTCGGCCAATGCCACTGATTTAGAGCGTGTTGGTAAGGATTATGCCTTTCGTGACCGTCTGCTCCTGACGCCTCAGCGGCTGCGGGAGATAGCCGGTGATATGCGGCACGTGGCTACCCTTCCTTCACCGCTCGGCCGTGTGCTGAAAGACAAGACGCTGGACAACGGCCTGCATCTGAGACGTGTCAGCGTGCCTTTCGGTGTCATAGGTATGATCTTCGAGGCACGGCCTAACGTAACGTTCGATGTCTTCTCGCTCTGTTTCAAGAGTGGCAATGCTGCTGTGCTGAAAGGTGGGAAGGAGGCCGACGGTACAAACCGGGCTGCCGTGGCAGTCATCCATGAGGTGCTTAACAGATATGGTGTCAATACGCATGTCGTTGAGCTCTTGCCTGCAACGCATGAGGCCACGGGGGCGATGCTCACGGCGGCAGGTTATATCGACCTTTGTATCCCGCGTGGCAGCAAGCGGCTTATCAGTTTTGTGCGCGACACAGCAAAGGTGCCGGTCATCGAGACGGGTGCCGGTGTAGTGCATTGCTATTTCGATGAGAGCGGCGACCTGGAGATGGGCAGACGCATTGTTGACAATGCAAAGACGCGTCGATGCACAGTCTGTAACACGCTCGACACCTTATTAATCAACAGTCACCGTTTGCAGGATCTACCGGCACTTGTTGCTCCTATGGCACCCAAAAGTGTGAAGCTTCATGCTGACAGCCGTGCTTATGCGGCACTTGAAGGACACTATCCTGCAGAACTGTTAGAGAAGGTCCATGACCCTGATACATGGTACACAGAATGGCTTAGCATGCAGATGGGTGTATGCACTGTGGACAGTCTTGATGAGGCGCTACGACATATCGCCACTTATGGCAGCGGACACAGTGAGAGCATCGTTACGGAGGAAAAAGCCAATGCCCGACGCTTTGAACAGATGGCGGATGCCGCCTGTGTCTACGTCAATGCTCCGACGAGTTTTACTGACGGTGCACAGTTCGGTTTGGGTGCAGAGATAGGAATCTCCACACAGAAGCTTGGTGCACGCGGGCCGATGGCCTTAGAGGAGATAACGACCTACAAATGGCTGATTGAGGGGAAAGGACAGATCAGAATGTGAAATGTGGAGTGTTTAATACCATTCCACACTTGACATTTAATGTTTAACATTCAACGTTATAAAGATATGCGTACATTTTTCAACGTACAAGACATTGGAGACCTGGATGCTGCCTTGAAGGAAGCATTGGAGGTGAAAGAGAATCGGTTTGGCTGTCAGCAGTTGGGTAAGAACAAGACGTTGCTGATGATTTTTTTCAACAACTCTCTTCGTACGCGCCTCTCCACGCAGAAGGCTGCGATGAACCTCGGCATGAACGTCATCGTGCTCGATGTCAATGCCGGGGCATGGAAGTTGGAGACGGAGCGGGGTGTCATCATGGATGGTGACAAGAGTGAGCATCTGCTTGAGGCTATTCCCGTGATGGGCTGTTACTGTGACATTATTGCCGTGCGCTCGTTTGCCGGGCTCAGGGACCGTGACTATGACTATGCCGAGACTATCGTCAATCAGTTTGTGAAATATTCGGGCCGTCCCGTAGTAGCCATGGAGACAGCAACGGTTCATCCTTTGCAGGCTTTCGCTGACCTTATCACTATTCATGAGAAATGGACGGAGCTGCAGAGTAATCCGGCTGCCAAGTGTACACATGACCGTCCGAAGGTCGTGATGACATGGGCTCCTCATTGCCGTGCGCTGCCTCAGGCTGTGCCAAATTCGTTCGCTCAGTGGATGAATGCAGCCGATGTCGACTTCGTCATTGCGCAGCCTGAGGGTTACGAGCTTGACCCGATGTTCACGAAAGGAGCTAAGATCGAGTACGACCAGCATAAAGCATTGGAAGATGCCGACTTTGTCTATGCCAAGAACTGGAGTTGCCCGGGTGTGAAGAGTCCTGCTGACTATGGCAAGATACTATCTAAGGATATGTCGTGGACCATCGACGAGGAGCACATGTCGTGGACGAACAATGGTTATTTCATGCACTGCCTGCCTGTTCGTCGTGGTCTTATCGTGACCGATGAGGTCATCGAGAGCGATCGCAGCCTCGTCATTCCTGAGGCTGCCAACCGTGAGATCTCTGCTGAGGTGGTACTCAAGAGAGTCTTGAAAAGTTTATAAATGTGAAGAAGTCCGGAAGTCTACCACGTGAACTCGCGGTAGATCCATCCGCTATACGTATTCAATGACAACCGCACCTTACTGCCTTTTGCCATTGTTTTTGTGGGGATGCTAAAGTAAGTGGTCGTGGTATAGTATTGCGGTACATTGCCTTGGTTGTGTGCGAACCTCAGATAATAAGTGGGGTGAGCGTTCCTCTCTACGACACTGTCAAGCACTACCCCTATTGTCTGTTTGTCTTCCATGCTGTTGGCTTTTCCCGTCATCACGCCGATGCTTAGATTGAGATAGGCTCCGTTGCTGCTTTTCCAAGTGCTGATGAAACGGACAGGGTCGGCCGGCACCACGGTTTGTCTCGAAACTTCTGTGGGCGTGAGTATGAAGACACGTTGTACCGTCAGCGGTTCAACCTTAGTAGAGTCGTTAGCGTCAGCATACATATTATAATAGAGCACAGCACGGCATACGCTGTCAGCTGTTACGTTCCATCCAATAGAGAGAGGCCGGATAAAAGTCAACAGTGTATTCTCGTCCGTGACAGCCGACACGAGTTGCGCGCTGCTGTTTGTCTGCGCCTCGACAAAGTCGGTGCGCAGATAACTGTAACGTGAATCGCCTGTGTCGTAAGCGGTATTGGTACATGACGCTATGAGCACAGTGGCGAGAAGAAGTGAAATAGGCTTCTTCACCCTTATTTCGTGAAATTGAACTTACTGAAGAACTGTTTCCAGCGGCCGGTTGTCTCCGTTGCCGTGAGATAGTTGCGGGTAGGATAGGCATATTGCGTCAAGAGGCAACGGCGCAGATAAGCTTCGTCCTTATGGTCGATGTCGATGAGGGCGAGACGGCTGATGATGTATTCTTCAAACTTATCGTACTCTTCCTGCGTATAGTTATCGGTGTACATGTTAGTGTTCTGAATCATGTCGAGCGCAACATAGTTCTGAGGATAGAGATGATAGTTGCGGTGAATTTCTCGGTCGATATACTCGGCTATCTGATCGAACATCTTATTGCGCGGCTGGTCCTGGTCAACGGTCTGCAGGCGGTTGTCGATGCACGGAGCACAGCAATAATGGATATGACCCTTGTATCCGCAGATACCCACGTTCATGCTCTCGAGGTCATCGCCTGGTGATTTCTTCCAGTAAGGCAGGTCACGACGGAGCTGGAACTCACGTGCCTTGAGATAGTCGCACGGGTCATACTGGTAACTGATGGACAGCGGCACGATATGGAGCTGGGTCAGCCGGTCGATGATAGTGCCTTCACCGCCCATCGCCATCATCTTGAGGATAGCCGGTTGCGTGAGGTCATTGGAGTTCTTGGCGCGTCCCTGGCGCTGGGCAATCCAGATGTTCTCATGCTTTTGCGAGATGGCAAAGTGCATATACTCTGACATGCGTTTGCTGGCACGAAGCATCTCGCTCGACTTCAGTGCACGCTCCACGGTAAATGTCTTGTTGATACGCGCCATAGCACGCACCCAGTCGAGTTGCAAAAGGTTGTCGCCAATGGCAATCTCACACGTCGTACTGAATCCTGCGTCAAGCAACAGCTTGTCGAGAAACGCCGCATCCAGCACGATATCACGGTGGTTGCTCACGAAGGTGTAACGGTTGTGAATATCGACATCGTAAAAGTCTGCATCAATGCCCGTGCTTTGGTCGAGGACGAGCTTCTGTAAGATGGGATAACAGAAAGCACGCTGAAAGTCAAGGTTTGTCTTGCAGGCATGCATCTTTTTCCCTATAGCCTCCACCGGAACATTGGGGTAGACGTAAGCCAAGATATGCTGAAACTGTTCATCGGCAAGGAGCTTGTCGTAAACCTCAGGCAGCTCCTCAGGCTCGTAGGGCCTGATAGGATCAAATTCTGATGGTACTTTCATAACTTCTATTTTTTATTAAGACTTTCTCTTACTGGAATTATTATTGGGTGTTAATAATGGTTTGCACTCTTGTCATTTGCTATGACCAGGTCTATGCCCAACTCTTCTATCTGATCGCGTGTCTGTTGTGGCAGTCTGTTGTCTGTAATGATCATGTCTACATCTTCTGCGTTGCATATCTTAGCAAAGCCTCGTTTGCCAAACTTTGTACTGTCAGCGAGCACGATGATTTTTTGTGCCGTTTTCATCATCGTCCGGTTGATCTCCGCCTCCCGCATGTCTGTTGTAGAGAAGCCGAACTCGCGGTCTATGCCGTCAACGCCCAGGAAGAGCTTGCTGAAGGAGAACCCGGAAAGGATCATCTCCGCATACTTTCCTACGACAGACAGGCTTGTATGGCGTACGATGCCGCCGAGCTGGATGAGCTCTACATTGTCAAGAGGAGCTAATGCCTCTGCTGCCTGCAGGGAGGCCGTGACCACTGTCAGGCGGTTTGCCGGATGCAAGTTTCTTGCCAGGGCATGGATTGTCGTACCCGAAGCCAGCACGATGGAGTCGTCGGGTGTGATAAGCTTTGCGGCCTCTATCCCGATGAGCCGCTTCTCCTCTGTGTTGAGCTTTTCTTTCTCACTGACTGTCCGGTTGTTGGTAAAGGGATTGATAAGAATAGCCTTGCCGTGGCTGCGGTAGAGTTTACCCTCCTTTTCCAACTCTGTAAGATCTTTCCGGATGGTAACGGACGAGACCTCTAAGCAGGAAGCCAAGTCAGTCACTAAGACAGAACCTTGCCTGAACAGACTGTCCAAGATAGCACGATGGCGTTCTTCCTTGGTCATGGATGGTTATTTTATAAGTTTTTACAAAGATAGTGGTTTTCTCTTCATATGTAGGCCTTTTCCCATTTTTTATATATATTATTAACAATATAACAATCATGGTGCAACTATTCAGCTGCCCGCAAAAAGTAGTGGGATTATATTTGCAGGCTAACGGGCACACTCACACATGATAGTTCCGGGTTGACAGATTTGAATGGATGCCGGCCCATCCTTTCATTACGCAGAAGCGCAGAGATTATTGAGCCGCAGAGAAACTCTTATGATTCTGAGATTCAGAGCTTTTTCGGGAGGCCTGAAGGCCTTTCGCAGAGGTGCTGTACCACAAAGGTTCCCCAAGGCCGAAGGCCTCTCCCAAAATCTCTGCGTTTCAAAAGCACAACCCCAGCGGCTCATCCTATCTCAGCGGCTCTGCGTGGGCTTGGCACCTGTTACAATTGTGCCCCCATGCAATCCGAAAATAAAAAACAGGGAAATTATTATGGATGATCAAAAAAAGTTGTTATATTTGCACTCATATGAGTGATTACGTAGATTTCATTAACGACAAACTGAAACCCAAATTGAGCGAACGGGAAATTGTCCTTGATCTTTTTGCCGGTTGTGGTGGGTTATCTCTGGCATTTGAATCGGCAGGTTACAAGACAATAGGCTATGAGTGTGTGCCTTCGGCAGTTGACACATACAACCGTAACCTTTCGGGGGAATGCCATTTGACAAGACTTGAGGTGGGCTCTCTCATCGACTACAAAATTTTGAATGCCGTTAATTATGGCGTTCCCCAGAATCGCGAAAGAATTATAACTGTCGGCCACAAGTCTTCTTTCTATTTCCCCAAAATATAGGCTGGCTAAAAGCAAGTCAGGCAAAAAAAAGACTGGAACCATCGGAAGAATGACAAGATTGATGGTGAAGGAGTATGGGAAGGGGCATGGAGTTAAGCCGATGTATGTAGAAACTCTATGAAACCAATACCCTATTAAACAATAGTTTGAAAA
>CALJCU010000575.1 GCA_938023885.1 uncultured Prevotella sp.
AGCATGCTATAACAGTTCGTCTTTTGCCGTGAACCTCGCCAAGACATACGGGACCCGTCTGCATATCGCCCATCTTTCTACAGCCCGTGAACTGGAGCTGCTGCCCGTGAATGCCAACGCTTTCCACGATGGTACTTTCCCCCGCATCACGGGAGAAGCTGTCCTCGCCCACCTGTTGTTCACCAACAACGACTACGCCACACGAAAGGCACTCATCAAATGTAACCCTTCGATAAAGGCAGCAACTGACCGCGAGGCCTTGCGACAGGCACTCCGGAAGGGTCTCATAACATGTATTGGCACCGACCACGCACCTCATCAACTCAGCGATAAGCAAGGCGGCTGCACCAAGGCTGCTTCGGGCATGCCAATGCTCCAGTTCTCCCTTGTGTCGATGCTGAGACTCGTAGATGAAGGCGTACTGACTGTCGGACAGATGGTATGGCTCATGAGTCATAATCCAGCGCGGTTGTTCTCTGTCAAAGATCGGGGATTTCTTCGCCCAGGCTATAAGGCCGACATCACCATTGTCAAGCGTGGTGCTCTCTGGACACTCAAGGAGAATCTTATTCAGAGCAAATGTGGATGGAGTCCGCTGACGGGAGAACTGTTCCGTTGGCGGGTCATAACAACGATCTGCAACGGCCACACCGTCTTTGATGAGGGCAAAATGGATGACGACTATCGCGGAGAAGCCGTAGAGTTCGAACATTGAAAATTGAGAATTGAGGGTTGAGAGGTATGATTACCCTTTCTAAATTACTCTTCCTAAAGGAAGGGATCTTCCGCCCAATGTGTACATTATTCTTATAATTTATTATTTATTTGGTGAAGCGAAAAAGCGAATGCGCATAGATTACGATATTAACGACATACGACCGTTCATCAACTGGATATATTTCGACTATGCCTGGAGCATGAACGGTAAGAAAGGTGAAGAACGGGACAAGCTCCGCACAGATGCCAACACCATGCTTGACCGTTGGCAAGGCAAATACCACACACACGCGGTATTTGATCTTGTGGAGGCGAACAGTGACGGCGACGATATTATCACGGCCAAGGTTCGGTTGCCTATGCTCCGACAGCAAAAGGCTACATCGCCGGGACAGCCCAACCTCTGCCTTGCCGACTTCCTCAGACCGGTCTCCCAAGACATACCTGACAAGCTCGGCGTCTTCGCTACAACCGTCGACTACGACCTCACCTGCGGCTACAATGATGATGTCTACGGCAAGATGCTTTCCCAAGTCCTCGCCGACAGATTAGCTGAGGGTACGGCAGAGCTCATGCATCTTCAGGTAAGACAGAAATACTGGGGCTATGCCCCCGAGGAGGATCTCTCCATGAATGACATCCACGCCGAGCGATATCAAGGTATACGACCGGCAGTGGGCTATCCTTCCATGCCTGACACGAGTATGAACTTTCTTCTTGCTCGTATCGTGGATATGAAGAGCATCGGCATCAGACTTACAGTAAGTGGCATGATGCAGCCGCACGCCTCCGTGTCGGGCCTGATGTTCGCCCATCCGGAGGCACAGTATTTTGAACTTGGAAAGATAGGAGAAGATCAGTTGCGTGACTACGCCCATCGTCGCGGATTACCCGTGGAGATGATGCGCAAATATCTCCAGTCGAGTATGCTGAAAAAATAATTACTAAAGTCTATGGTACATAGGATTTGGGGCTTGCTTATTGCACTGATTATCGTGCCGGATATTTATATCTGGCTGCACTATTATCGTACGCGCTATCTCCACAACCGCATCATACGGAGAGCGTGGTGGATTCCGTGTGCGGTCATGACCGTTTATACCATAGGCCTTTCCACTATCCGCAACTTCGCCCCAACCGATCTGACATGGCTCAACACCTATCTCTTTCTCTTCGGCATCTTTATCGGTCCCAAGGCTCTATTCGCGTTCTGTTCCTGGATAGGCTCAGCCTTACGCGCCCTTTTCCACATGCGCTACAACTATGGACACCGTGTAGGACTGGCAGTTAGTGTACTTGGAGTGGCAGCCTATGTCTATGGACTGACCTTCGGTGTAGGCAAGATTATTGTCAGACATGTCGACCTCCCGTTCAAAGATCTGCCGCAGGAGTTTGACGGATACCGAATTCTTCAGATTTCCGACATCCATACGGGAACCTTCGACGGATGGCGCAAGAAGATATTGCATGCCGAGATAGACAGCATCCGCCGGCAGAAAAATGTCGACCTTGTCTGTTTCACCGGCGATATGCAGAACATGCGGCCGGAGGAGGTGGAGAAGATGATGCCCGAGTTGCGCCGTCTTCCATATATGTACTCTGTCTTAGGAAATCACGACTATGCACAATATGTGAAATCCACACCTCAGCTGGAGAACAGCATGCGAAAGAAACTTGTTGGCCTGGAGAACCAGTTGGGGCACGTGTTGCTCAATGCCAATGTGCCGCTACACCGTAAGATGAAAGATGGCAGTCACTCGAAATCAGCGATCTGGCTTGCCGGCGAAGAGAACGATGCCCGTCCGCCCTACCCTGACCACGCCAACCTTAGACAGACACTCAGAGGCATCCCCGACTCGGCTTTCGTCATCCTCCTGCAGCATGATCCCTCGGCCTGGAGACGTGATATTCTGCCCCACTCCACCGTACAACTGACCCTCTCGGGCCACACGCATGGCGGACAGATGCAGATACTCGGCTTCCGCGTCACAGAACTGACACAACAGGAAGACCTTGGATTATACGAAGACCACGGACGCTTCCTCTATGTCAACGCTGGCTTAGGAGGGCTTGTCCCGTTCAGGCTGAACATGCCGAACGAGATAACGGTCATTACATTACATAAAACAACGAACAATAATAACTTACACAACAGCAAACAGTCATGAAGTACCTTTACCGCATCTATGAACTTTGCGTAGTCATCCCCATTTTCCTCGTTTATACTATTCTATTAGGTATAGTGACAATTGTCGGTTGTGCCATCGGCAACGGTAATTTCTGGGGTTACTGGCCTGGTCACTTGTGGGCATGGCTCACGGTGCATCTCATGCTGCTGCCTGTCAAAGTAGAGGGAAGGGAGAATATAGAGAAAGGCCGGAGCTACGTCTTCGTTGCCAATCATCAAGGCGTCTTCGACATTTTCCTCATCTATGGTTTTCTGAACCGTAACTTCAAATGGATGATGAAACGGGGCCTCATCTCTATCCCTGTTGTAGGTCCGGCCTGTAAGGCCTCCCATCAGATTATCGTTGACAAGCGCGGTCCTTCGAAAATCAGGAAGACCTACGATGAAGCCCGCGAGATTCTCAAAGAAGGCATGTCGGTCGTCGTCTTCCCTGAAGGCGCCCGCACTTTCACGGGGCATATGGGCTTATTCCGCCGCGGTCCTTTCATGCTGGCCGATGAGCTCGACCTTCCTGTCTGCCCGCTGACTATCAACGGCTCTTTTAATATCATGCCACGAATGAAAGACTGGCATTGGGCCAACTGGCATCCATTGAAACTCACCATCCACAAGCCCATCTATCCCATTGGTAAGGTCCGGGAGAACATCGAGAGCCTGAAAGAAAAAAGCTATGAAGCCGTTATGTCCGGCCTCGCTGCTGAATATCAAGGATACGTCGAAAACAACGATCAATAACTGACCATGCCTCAGCAATGCGCTATCGGCAAAAGACACCATGGTCTTCACCCATAGAAGACATGTCTGCTTCTGCTTCCTCAAGAAACAGTTATAGCGCAGAAATAGCTGAATTATACCATTCTACCAACGTTTCTACAATAATTATTACTAACTTTGCATGAAAATAAGATAGAATAAGGTAAAAAGAATGATTTCAGTAGACAACCTCACCGTTGAGTTTGGCACGCGCCCTCTGTTTCATGATGTCAATTATGTTATCAACGATCATGACCGCATCGCCCTCGTAGGCAAGAACGGTGCCGGAAAATCCACAATGCTCAAGGTAATCTGCGGCTTGCAGAAGCCCACATCCGGTACTGTCGGTATCCCCAACGACTGTGAGACAGGCTACCTGCCACAGGTAATGAAACTCTCCGACGACACCACGGTCCTTGAAGAGACACGCAAGGCTTTTGAGGGCCGCACAAAGATGCAGGCTGAGCTGAAGAAGATGGAACAGGAGATGGCAGACCGCACCGACTATGAGAGCGACTCTTATATGCAGCTTGTCGAACGCTTCACACAAGAGCATGAACGCTATCAGCTCTTGGGAGGCGACAACTATGAGGCAGACACCGAACGTACCCTCACAGGTTTGGGATTTGATCGCAGCGACTTCGACCGCCCGACACGTGAGTTCTCCGGTGGATGGCGCATGCGTATAGAACTTGCAAAGATTCTGCTGCGCAAACCGGATGTGCTGCTTCTTGATGAGCCCACAAACCATCTCGACATCGAGTCGATACAATGGCTGGAGCAGTTTATCCTGAACTCACCGGCCGCTCTGCTCCTTGTGAGTCATGACCGGGCTTTCATCAACAATGTAACGAACCGCACGCTGGAGATTACTTGCGGACACGTGGAAGACTACAAAGTGAAATACAACGAATATCTTGTGCTGCGTAAGGAACGGCGCGGGCAACAGATACGCGCATGGCAGAACCAACAGAAAGAAATCGCTGACGCCAAGACGTTCATCGAGCGTTTCCGCTATCAGGCTACCAAAGCTGTTCAGGTCCAGCAAAAGATAAGACAGTTGGAGAAAATCGTCCCGATAGAGGTCGATGAGACGGACAACAAAGTGATGCACCTGAAATTTCCGCCCTGCCTGCGCTCCGGCGACTATCCCGTCATCTGTGACGACGTGGAGAAAGCCTATGGCGACCACGTCATCTTCTCGCATGTCAACATGACTATCAAGCGTGGCGAAAAAGTCGCGTTCGTCGGAAAGAACGGTGAAGGTAAATCAACCCTCGTCAAATGTATCATGGGCGAGATACCTTTCACCGGCAGACTGAAGATCGGACACAACGTCGAGATCGGCTATTTCGCACAGAACCAGGCACAGATGCTCGACGAAAACCTCAGCATCTATGACACAATAGACGAGGTGGCAACCGGCGATATGCGCCTGAAAATCAATGACCTTCTCGGCGCCTTCATGTTTGGCGGTGAGATATCCGAGAAGAAGGTCAAGGTGCTCAGTGGTGGTGAGCGCTCCCGACTGGCCATGATCCGATTGCTATTGGAACCCGTCAACCTCCTTATCCTGGATGAGCCTACCAACCACCTGGACATGCCATCGAAAGACGTGTTGAAAGAAGCTATCAGGGCGTTTGATGGAACGGCAATCATCGTCTCCCATGACCGTGACTTCCTTGACGGACTGGTCTCCAAAGTCTTTGAGTTTGGCGGCGGTAAGGTAAGAGAGCACCTTGGTGGAGTGTACGACTGGATCAAGAGTCAGAATGTACAGCATCCACGGGAGCAGCCAGTGCAGCAGACTGTAGAACAGCCTCAATCCGCACCGACAGCCGATGCGACCCAGAAACCGGCTGAGCATGCAGAGTCGTATGCCGAGCACAAGGAGTGGCAGAGGAAAATAAACAAGGTAAAGAAAGCCGTGACTGACTCGGAGAAGAAGATAGCATCCATGGAGGCACGGCTCAAGGAGCTCGACAGTCTACTTATGGACCCGAAGAATGCCAGCGACATGAAGCTCGTCACCGAATACACAACCACCAAAGATGCGCTTGACAAAGAGAACGACCGATGGATGGAGCTCTCGGAAGAACTTGAAAAACTGGGATAATATCGTTTCAAATAATATCATTATAAAAAATATGAAAATAACACATTATTTACCAATGCTTATGATGGCTGCAGCACCCGTTATCAGTACCGGCGCCAGGAGTGACATTTCAAAATCAGGGCTTGACCTGTCAAACCTCGACCGCAGCGTAAAGCCCGCGGAAGACTTTTACAAGTTCGCAACAGGCGGATGGCAGAAGCTTCATCCTCTGCCTGCTTCCTATAGCCGTTTCGGCTCTTTCGACATGCTGCAGGAAAACGTGAACAAACAGGTCAGCAGCATCCTCACAACGCTCACAAAAAAGAAATATGCTGAAAGTACGACCGATCGCAAGCTCAGCGACTTCTACAAGCTCGCCCTCGACTCAGCACGTCGTAACCGTGAAGGCCTGGCTCCCGTGAAGCCATACATGGATGAGATTGAAGCAGCCAGGAACCTTCAGGACATCCAGGCCCTGCAAGTCAAATACGCCAAGATTGGACTCGGTCAGCCTTTCGGCTCTTATTTCGCTGCTGACGACAAGAACGTGAAGAACAACATCTTCCAGCTCTCTCAGGGAGGTCTGACCCTCGGGCAGAAAGACTGGTATGTCAACAACGATGAGGCTACACGCAAGATCCGTGAAGCTTACAAGAAGCATATCGTCAGGATGTTCAAGCTCTACGGATCCGACGAGGCTGATGCCCGGAAAAAAGCGGCTGATGTGTTCCGCTTCGAAACGGAGCTGGCACTCATCTCAAAAAGCAATACAGAGCTCCGTGACCCGCAGGCTAACTACAACAAGATGTCGCTCAAGGATTTTGAAGCAAATTATCCTAACATCCCATTGCGCAAGCTCGCTAATGCCGAAGGTATCAACGACACATTCATTCAGGCGATGAACGTCGGCCAGCCTTCGTTCTTCAACGGTCTGGACAAACTGGCATCGGTAATGACTGCCGACGAGTGGAAAGCTATCATGGAGTGGGATCTTATCAACGGCTCAGCCAATGCACTCTCTGACAACATCCGTGAGGCCAGCTTCGACTTCTTCGGCCGTACGATGTCTGGACGCAAGGAGGATTATCCGTTGTGGAAACGTGCTACTAACGCCGTCAACGGCGCTATGGGTGAGGCGCTCGGTAAGATATACTGCGAGAAGTACTTCCCTGAGTCATCAAAGCGTATGATGGTAGCGCTCATCAAGAACCTGCAGAAGAGCCTCGGCGAGCGTATTCAGGCCCAGACCTGGATGAGCGATTCCACCAAGGAGAACGCCCTCGTGAAGCTGTCTAAGTTCTATGTAAAAGTCGGATATCCCAATAAATGGACTGATTATTCCAAACTGACCATCGACCCGAAGAAGAGTTACTTTGAGAATCTCATCGCTACACGCATCTTCGCCAATGACAAGATGGTCGCTGACAAAGCCGGCAAACCCGTGGACAAGGATGAATGGTTCATGACTCCTCAGACTGTCAACGCTTATTATAACCCGACAACAAACGAGATCTGTTTCCCTGCGGGTATTCTCCAGTGCCCATTCTTCGATCCCAAGGCTGACGCAGCCTTCAACTACGGTGCCATCGGCGTAGTTATCGGCCATGAGATGACTCACGGGTTTGACGATCAGGGCCGTCAGTATGATGCCGATGGAAACCTCCATGACTGGTGGACGGCTCAGGACGCCAAGAACTTCGACAAGCGTGCTAAGCTTTATGCCGACTACTTCGATTCTATCGAGGTGCTGCCAGGCCTTCACTGCAACGGTAAGTTCACGCTCGGCGAGAACCTCGCTGACCACGGAGGACTGATGGTGGCGTTCAACGCTTTCAAGGAAGCCACCAAGGAGCATCCGCTCAAGAACATTGACGGTTTCACACCCGAGCAGCGCTTCTTCATCGCATACGCCGGCGTATGGGGACAGAACATCACCGATCAGGAGATCCGCAACCGCGTAAAGCGCGACCCGCACGCCCTCGGTGAGTGGCGTGTCAACGGCGCCCTGCCACACATCCAGGCTTTCTATGATGCTTTTGGCGTGAAGAAAGGCGACAAGATGTATCTGCCCGAGAACAAGCGCCTGCAACTGTGGTAAACAGCTGTCAGACGTACTTCCGGCACGACAGGCAACGATGACATCTGAGATATAATATTGGAGTAACCGATCTGCGTAAAGGTGGCGACGCAGGGCCTGACAGCGGTTCCAGCTCTTCCTCTATGAATCGTACGTTGTCGTTCACTGTTGGTTATAAGTTTGAATGATAGCCCAACTGTTTTACGAGGGGGAGTTGCCCGTCTCCTGGTTTGAACAAGTCGGTATATCCGTACAATTTGTTGGAAAGCATCAGGACAATGGCTGTTTCCCAACGTAATGCAGGAAACATACGGCGAGGCGAAATCACAAATAAACTTTTATTTATGATTTCGTGCTGTTTTGTTTTGCATTCAGCAAAGAAATAACTAACTTTGCGAGAAATATCCGCTTCAATGAAAGACGTAAAAAAGATAGTACTTACCGGAGGGCCCTGCGCAGGAAAAACCACAGCCTTGGTGAGGATAATGGATCATTTCTCGAGCCGGGGCTTCAAGGTCTTCACAATCCCGGAAGTCCCTACCATTTTCCTCCAGGCCGGAATGGACTATCTGACGAAGAACCGGGATTGGTTCTACGAAGGCGAGAAAGACACGCTCAAGACACAGCTTGCTCTCGAGGACTATTTCATGGCGATGGCACAGACTATCGACAAACCTGTTGTCATCGTCTGTGACCGTGGTGCCTTTGACATCTCCACCTATCTCCCCAAGGAGATGTGGGAGAAGATTACGTCTCTCTGCAATGTCACCGACCAGCAACTGCTCGACCGATACGATGCCGTACTGCATCTTGTGTCTGCCGCCGACGGAGCAGAACAGTACTACAACACGACAACGAATGAGGTACGCACGGAAGGCATTGACAAAGCACGGAAACTCGACCGGAAAGTAGTGCAGGCGTGGGCCGGACATCCCCATCTACGCGTCATCAACAACCACGATAATTTTGATACAAAGATCAACCGCGTACTGAAAGAAATCAGTAGTGTGCTCGGTATCCCCCAGGTCATCACAGAGGAAAGAAAGTATATCGTCAAGGTCACTGGTGGTACAATTCCCAATCCTGTGGAGAGCGAGATATGGCAGACATACCTCGTCTCTGACCCGGAAACGGAGGTGAGACTTCGCCGACGCGAATGGGAGAAGGGGAAATTCATCAATGTCCATACAACCAAACGTCGCGTCAACGGCAACGAAGAGATTGAGACAGAAAGACAAGTGAGCAATCCGCTCGCAGAGTCACTTCTCTCACAGGCAGATCCCTACCGCCACACCATTCACAAGAAGCGTACAAGTTTTATCTACGAAGGACAGTATTTTGAACTTGACCAATATCTCGGCCGTCTCGACGGACTTGTCATCCTCGAGACAAAAGGAATCACGGAAAGCGAGAAAGTAAAACTGCCGGCAAATATCCAAATCGTCAAGGATATAACCGGCAACAAGGAATATTACAATTATAATCTCAGTCTGAAATAATGCATATCGTCATCGCAGGAAATATAGGAAGCGGAAAAACAACGCTCACGAAGATGCTGGCAAAGCATTATGGCTGGGACTTAAGACTTGAGAGTGTCACCTACAATCCATACTTGGAAGATTACTATCAAGATATGAACCGGTGGGCACTCAATCTTGAGGTATACTTCCTCAAAGAACGGTTCCGTGATCTGCTTGAAATAAGGGAAGACACAAAGCCCATCATCCAGGATCGCTCTATCTATGAAGGCGTATATATCTTTACGGCTAACAACCATGACATGGGCAACATGTCGGACCGTGACTTTGACACGTACATGGGTCTTTTCAAGTCGATGATGATGGTTGTAAAAGAGCCAGACCTTATGGTCTATCTGAAAGCTTCCGTTCCGCATCTCGTCGACAATATCCATAAACGCGGACGGGATTACGAGCAGAATATGCGGCTCGATTATCTCAAGAATCTCAACGACCGATACGACAAATTCTTTCAGAAACAATATAAGGGCCGAAAAATAACAATAGACGTGGAAAGCCTTGACTTCCTGCACAGCAAAGAAGATTTCGCTTTTATCACGTCAGCAATCAATAAGGAGACAGACTTAAACAACAGGAGTCTGTTTGTATAACTAAGATATTTCAGAAAACAATGCATATCGCAATAGCAGGAAATATAGGCAGCGGAAAGACTACGCTCACAAGGCTTCTTGCCAACCGCTACGGGTGGACACCACGATTCGAGCCGGTGGACAATAATCCTTATCTTGAAG
>CALJCU010000576.1 GCA_938023885.1 uncultured Prevotella sp.
TTTTTTATTATTCCGGCAGCATCACCACACTCACCTTGTTGGCTCCGGTGAGGAACTCCTTGACGAAGGCGGAGATCTTTGCAGGAGTCTGAGCCTTCACAAGGTCAGCATACTGTGTATGGTCGTCGCGGTGCATCACATAGTCGTTCCAGACGATGTCGCTCCAATAACCATTGGTCTTGAGGGCACTGTCATGCTGTTTGAGCATGAGTTTCTGAACCTTGTCGAGCATCTCGGTGTCACATTTCACGGCGAGGTCCCTGACGGCCTGGTTCATGATCTTGATAGCGATGTCTTTCTTCTCAGGCTTCATCGGGCAGTAACCGACGATCTGTGCCATGTGGTAACCGTCGTCGGCGATGCTCATGCCGCCCCGGGCACCACAAGAGTAGGCAGCGCTGGCCTCCTCACGGATCTGCTTGAGGTAGACCATCGAGAGTACCTGACCGGCGATGTCTGCCTCGATGCTGCGTTCCTGCGTGTAGGGCAGCGTGGGGTTGAGCCATATCATCTGAGCGATCGACTTCGGCGTCTCCATCTTACGTGTGAAGGTTTTGTCGACATTCCGTTTTGTAGGATAGACAGTACGTTTGCCCTCCGGGTTCTTTCCCTTTGAGGGCAGAGAACCGAGATACCGGCAGACGAGCGGACGGATGGCAGCGTCGTCAAAGTTACCGATGATTTCGAACACCCAACCGTTGGCATTGGCTGTTCGCTCCTTAGCCATCTGCAGGATACGGTCGTAGGACACGTCCCTGAGGTCTTTATAAAGGAACGGGCGCTCACGCCAGTTGTTCTCATACATCACCTTTGTGAGAGTGTCAGCATAAGCTGTCTGCGGATCGAGGTTACGGTTCTTCAGGCTCAGCTCATACTGCTGCATGAGGTTATTGTAAGAGTCCTGGTCTTTCCTGATGTCTGTGAAGTAGAGATAAGTGAGCTGCAGCATCGTCTCCACATCCTTCGGCGTAGCATTGCCGTCAAGGGACATGCGGCGAGAGTTCATCTTCAGGGTAGCATTGGCAATCTTTCCTGTGAGCGCCTTGCCCAGTTCGATAGACCCGAAGTCACCAAGACCGCTGTTGTCGATGACATCGTTGAACATATTAATGTTAGCGAAGTCGGCCTGCCCGTAGTTGCTTGTACCTGAGCCGCCTACACCACTCATCATAACCTGGTCTTTCTTGTAGTCAGTCTTCTTCAGCAGTACCGTCACACCGTTGGAGAGAGTGAGGATATCATAGTCGAACTTCTTGCTCTTCATCTCTTTCTTGATCTTTCCGGGTGTGGGGAGCGTCTTCATGATAGGCTCGTTCTTCACGTTGTCCATATAAGCCTCGACCTTAGCGGCGCGAGCCTGATGTACGGCATCGAGGAGCTGGTCAGCGGCAGGATAGACGGAGCCATCCTTCTCATTGTTGAAGTTGATGATGACGAGGTTGCTGTCGTTCTTCAGGAAGAGCTCCGGCAGCACCTGGTTGACGGCCTCCAGCGGGATGTCCGGCACGAGTTTCTTCATGAGGTTGTAAGTATAGTCGAGGGACGGCATCGGCTCGTCGGATAGGAACCAGGCGAGTGCCTGACCGTAGAAGGAGCTGTTGGGACGTTTGTCACGGCCTTCCCACTGCTTATCGAGAGAAGACAGCACATTCTCCTTGTAGCGTGCATACTCTGTGGCGGTGAAGCCATAGTCGGCAGCCTGCTTTACGACGATGAGTGCAGCATTGAGTGCAGCGGCAGTCTTGCTCATTTCCTTCGGATCCACATCCACAGTGAAGGCATCCTTGGTCTTAGAGAAGATATACTCGCCGTCACTGGCACCGGCACCTACGAAAGGACAGTCGGCTTTCTGAGCAGCCTCGGCAAAGCGGGTTTTGAGCATGTCGAGCGCAGCGTTCTTCACATATTCAGAAAGCATGTATTTGATCGACTGCTTTAGAGAGTCGGGCACAGCGTCGTGCTTCATCATGAGAGAGACACCCGACTGCTGATACTCCTTGTCTTTGTCGATGATGATGATAGGCTGAGCGTTGTCGGGTACAGGCTCATCCACGAGCGGAGCCTCCTTTGTGGGGTTCTTGATGTCACCGAAGAGCTTCTTGATCTCAGCCTCGGTCTTATTGACGTCTACGTCACCAACAACGATGATACCCTGGTGGTCGGGATGATACCATTTATGATAATAGTCGACGAGCTCTTTACGCTTGAAGTTGTCGACGACGGACATCAGTCCGATAGGATAACGTCGGCCGTATTTAGAACCCGGATAGAGCTTCTCGAGGTTACGCTCAAGCATACGGCTCTGTGGGGAGGTGCGGAGTCGCCACTCCTCATGGATGACGCCACGCTCCTTGTCGATCTCGCTCTGCTCCAGGGAGAGGCCGCAGGACCAGTCGCGCAGGATGAGCAGGCAGGAGTCGAGGGTAGAGGCAGAGGCTGTCGGCACGTTATCGATGTTGTACACAGTCTGGTCGATCGACGTATAGGCGTTGAGGTCCCCGCCGAATTCGATGCCCTTGGAGCGGCACCACTCGATGAGGTCGTTGCCCTTGAAGTGGTCGGAGCCGTTGAAGGCCATGTGCTCGAGGAAGTGGGCGAGACCGCGCTGGTCCTCATTCTCCTCCAGGGATCCTACCTTCTGAGCAATGTAGAAGTTGGCACGATGCTCCGGCCAGTTGTTGTGGCGGATGATGTAAGTCAGTCCGTTGGATAGCTTACCGATGCGGAAAGCTGTGTCCACAGGTACCGTCATGTCTGGCATTTGCGCGCTGACAGAGGTGACAGCGGGGAGCAAAAGCAACAGAGAGACGATGATGTGCTTCATATTCATCATAGATTTAATTATAAAAATATAAGGGATTTGTCTCGGTCTAAATAATCTCTTTTTCTCATTATACGCAAAGTTACAATAATTGGGTACGTTATTCCTATAATAAGTGTGATTTTTTTTGTCGTTGTCGTTCTTTTAGGTTAAATTTGCACTCAATAAAGGATAAACTCGGTACAGACACGGTGAACGGAGGCTGTGCTTATGTTTGAAAAGATAAATTAAATGAGTCTTACAAAGATTGCCGAGAAGTTTTTCCTTCCCAGGCAGAAAGAGCTTGAGAAGCATTACACAGAGCCGGAGAAGCTGCAGGCGAATGTATTGTCGTATCTGATCTCTAAGGGGCGCGATACGGAATATGGGCGTGCTCATACGTTTGAGAATGTTTACAGCTATGATGACTTTGTAAAGAATGTCCCTATCAACACGT
>CALJCU010000577.1 GCA_938023885.1 uncultured Prevotella sp.
CGTAGAGGCGATGCATCTACGGTGTAGAGGCGATGCGTCTACGGTGTAAAGGCGATAGCACTGTTATTGCTTCTCCTGGTTAATCAAGAATTTTTCCGCCCGTTTCAGGTCTTCGGGCGTGTCAATGCCGACAGTCTCAACGTTGGTGATACCCACGCGGATGCGGTAACCGTTTTGTAGCCATCGCAGTTGCTCAAGGCTTTCTGCTTTTTCCAATGAAGACATAGGGAGCGTGGTGATTTCTCTTAATATCTCACGGCGGTAGGCATAGATGCCTAAGTGCTTCAGGTACGGATAGTGCTCAAGCCAGGTGTCCTCCTCCTTGCCACGGACGAAGGGAATGATGGAACGCGAGAAATAAAGAGCGAATCCTTTATTGTCAGTTACGATCTTTGGAGAGTTGGGATTCTTCACGGCATCCATAGATGTGAAAGGCTTGCCTAACGTGGCAATCTGTGTGGCCGGATCGTCGAAAAGCCCGCACAGTGTCTTAATCTGTGAAGGCTGGATAAATGGCTCGTCACCTTGGACGTTCACAATAACGTCAGCGTCAGTATTTATTTTTTCTGCTGCCTCTTCGATGCGGTCTGTTCCACTCTTGTGATCGGCCCGGGTCATGACAGCCTTGCCGCCAAAGGCTCTGACAGCCTCGAAGACGCGGTTGTCGTCGGTAGCGACCCAAACTTCGGAAAGGACTTTCGTCACTTGTTCATAGACATGCCCTATGACCGGCTTGCCGGCAAGAAGAGCAAGCGGTTTGCCTGGGAATCGCGTTGATGCGTAACGGGCGGGGATAATTGCAATGAAGTGCATGGTGATGTTGTTGATGATTATTTTGTTGTCTTATTCTAATCTGCAAAATTACAAAATATTATGCGCAGACTTACTTAATGTCATTAAAATTTTGTCATAATGAATTAAATAAGAAAGGGGAAGATGTATGTTCTAAGAATTTATTCTTATCTTTGAACCAACATTGATAAAGATAATCCATCGTGAAAGAATACATGTTTTTTATCTTCTTCCTTGCCATGCCCTTGCGGGTTTCCGCCCAGAAAATTACTATTGGTACATGTCAGATAGAGGAGATGGGTATCAAAGGCACTTACAAGGGTGAAATGTCATTGGGAAAACCCGATGGTAAGGGCAGTGAGGTCTTTGAGAATGGCAATGCCTATGACGGTGATTTCGTCAAAGGTAAGCGGCAGGGGCATGGTGTCTACACTTTTGCTGATGGTGAGAGATATGATGGCGAGTGGGTACTGAACCAGCAGCATGGCCGTGGCACTTATTATTTCAGCAACAACAACAGATATGTAGGTCTGTGGTTCCGGGACTTTCAGCAAGGTCACGGCGTGATGTATTATTTCAACGGTGACGTCTACGATGGCGACTGGTTCCACGACATGCGCCAGGGCAGGGGGAAATACACATTCTCTACGGGTGCCTATTATGATGGCCAGTGGAAAAATGACAAGAAAGAAGGCAAAGGCTTCTTCGACTGGGGCGATGGCACCACTTATCGTGGGAACTGGGAGAACAACCAACGTTCGGGCTACGGCGTGAACAAATATGCAGACGGGCATGTGGAAAGACGACATTCAGCAGGGCCGGGGCATTTATCTTTTCCAGAACGGCGACCGGTATGAGGGCGACTACGATCAGGGTGAACGTACGGGAGAAGGAATCTTCCGTTATGCCAACGGTGATCAGTATACGGGCCATTTCAATCAGGGTGAACGTGAAGGAGAAGGTATCTTCGTCTGGGTCAATGGTGATAAATATGAAGGCCAGTGGAAGAACGATCAGCTCAACGGCCAAGGAAAACTGTCGAAGAAAGACGGAGATGTCTTTGAGGGCACATTCCGTAACGGCAAGATAGACGGTGAGGTTGTCATCCACTATGCCGACGGCTCACGTTTTAAAGGTACCTACCGCAACGGCAAGCGTAACGGACGCTGCATTGAGGAGACGAAGGACGGCAAGCGTTTCGAAGGATCGTATGTTGACGATGTGCGCGACGGACGGTTCGTAGAAAAGAATGCTAACGGACAGGTGACATGCACCGGTCATTATGAGAGTGGAAAACGATTTAACGACCAATAAAAACTTAAACTCATACTATGGAGAAAGAAAATCACATCGGGATTGTAGCTCATGACCCATATCTTGAGCCTTTTGAGAATGCCATTCGCGGACGTCACGATCATGCAGCCTGGAAGATAGGGCAGCTCACGCAAGGTGGCAGACAGACGTTATCCGACTTTGCCAACGGCTACGGCTATTATGGGCTGCATAAGGTCCGGGGCGGATGGGTCTTCCGCGAATGGGCTCCCAATGCCACAGATATCTGCCTTGTCGGTGATTTCAATGATTGGAGTGAAAACGATAAATACC
>CALJCU010000578.1 GCA_938023885.1 uncultured Prevotella sp.
ACGGCTAACATGTTCAATGCTTCGTGATAGATGACAGGGAGACGGATGTCACCGAAGGCAAATGCGAACTTACCTTCGCGAGCAGTGTAGTCGTTGATCTCTTGCTTGAAAGTATTCTTGTCCATTGTCTTTTTCAAATATTGCGAGTACAAAGATACAACTGTTTTGTGGAATCTCGATAAGAATTATTGCTTTTTTTTTTTATAAAGAAATGAATGCCACGTAAAAAAATAACTTGTTTCTAAAAGGGAAATGTTGTCAGCAAAGTGTAAATATTTTAAGCATTGCTGACAATGATGGCACGATTTGTCACCATTTGCTTATGGGCACGGATATTGCATAAATGTCAGTGAAGTTCGGAAGTCGGACGAGGGCAACGAAAGGAACCTGAGGACGATGGATGAACCAAGGATAAATAAAGACTTAATTGATAATTAGGAGGTTTTGACTTATGTTGTATCCGGTATTGAGAGACATGAACAATTGGCTTGACAATGATTTCGACGATATGTTGAATACAAGTTGGATGCCGCGCATGAACGTCACAGCACCTGCTATCAATGTCAAGGAAAATGATAAAGAGTACGAAGTAGAGCTTGCTGCCCCAGGCACCACGAAGGATGACTTCAAGGTGAATGTCGACAAGGATGGCAATCTGACCATCAAGATGGAGCACAAGGACGAGAAGAAGGACGAGAACAAAAAGGAGCATTATCTGCGCCGCGAGTTCTCATACAGCAATTATGAGCAGGCTCTGACGCTGCCTGAGGATGTTGAGAAGGACAAGATTGAGGCAAAAGTTAATAACGGTGTGCTTCATATCACACTTCCTCGCACTCAGAAGGCTGAGAAGGAGACAAAACGCATTGAGGTCGCATAACCCCAGCGTTGCTGCTCAGTGGTATTAGAGGGACTGTTCTCTTTAAGGGATCAGTCCCTTTTTTATTGTGATTGTATAGCAACCCATTTGGAGTGACATAAGCAAAATCCTATTTATGTTTGGCCGGTATCGTCAGCATATAGTCTGATGGTACCGGCTTTTTTCGTCCCTTCCGCTATATTCTCGCCAAAACTTTGTACTTTTGTAACATTATTATGAAGCTGCGGGCAGTCATAGAACGGATTACGTATCAGAATGGCGAGAATGGCTATTCAATACTGAAGGCACGGGTGAAGGGGTACGATGACCTCGTCACCCTTGTCGGCAACATGCTCGACGTGACCGTGGGTACCGTGCTCGTCGCTGACGGCCAGTGGAAAGTCAACCGTCAGTACGGCAGTCAGTTTGTCGTGGAGAGCTACGAGGAAGCCATGCCCGCCACACTCTTTGGACTGGAGAAGTATCTCGGCAGCGGACTTGTCAAGGGTATCGGACCAAAATTCTCCAAACTCATCGTCGCCAAGTTCGGCATGGACACCTTCGACATCATCGAACACGACAGCCAGCGGTTGGCTGAGGTTGACGGCATCGGTCCCAAACGCATCAAGAAGATCCACGACTCATGGATGAAGCAGCTCGACATCAAGGACGTGATGGTCTTCCTCCAGGGTAACGGTGTCAGTACCGCCTATGCCGCCAAGATATACAAGACCTACGGCAAGGAGAGCATCGACAAGGTGAAGGCCAACCCCTACTGCCTTGCCGACGACATATGGGGCATCGGCTTCAAGACCGCCGACTCCATCGCTGAGAAGATGGGATACGGTAAGAATGATGAGCGCCGTTGCCGCAGCGGTATCCTCTATACCCTCAACCAACTTGCCAACGAGGGCCATGTCTATGCCAACCGCGACCAGCTCGTGGATGCCGGCGTGAAACTGTTGGAAGCTGAGAAGACCGCTATCGAGTCTGCACTTGACAAGATGATAGCGGATGAGGACTTGAAGATTGAGGACGAGGCGATCTACCTTCCGCCGTTCTATTTCAGTGAGGTGGGCACCGCCAACAAACTCAAGACGCTCCTGACCACCCGTCAGCAGAATATGTTCGAGAAGGAGCCAGACATCACTGCCATCAGCAAGAAGACCGGCATCACCTACGATGACCTCCAGGCGGAGGCCATCCGCACCGCTGTCCACAACAAAGTCATGGTGCTCACAGGCGGTCCCGGTACCGGCAAGACCACCACCGAGGACGGCATCATTGCCGCTTTCAAAGAGATGGGACTCCACATCCTCCTTGCCGCACCTACCGGACGTGCCGCCAAGCGCATGACCGAGGCCACGGGCATGGAAGCCAAGACCATCCACCGGCTGTTGGAGTTCAACCCTGCCGAGGGCTACAAACGCAACGACGATAACCCATTGGAGGGTGACGCGCTCATCATCGACGAGTGTTCGATGATAGACATCGTACTGATGAACTCCCTCTTAAAAGCCGTTCCTGCCGATATGCGTCTGTTGCTTGTCGGTGATGTGGACCAGTTGCTGAGTGTCGGTGCCGGCAACGTGCTCCGTGACATCATCGATTCCGGCGTCGTCCCCGTTGTCCGTCTCACCCGCATCTTCCGTCAGGCACAGACCAGCCGTATCATCATGAACGCCCACGCCATCAACGAAGGACGGATGCCCGACATCCGCAACGGCAAGCAGTCTGACTTTTTCTTCATGGAGTGCGAGGAGCCTGAGCAGATAGCCTCGACCATCGTCGACCTGGTCAGCCACCGTCTGCCGAAAGCCTACAACGTACCACGGAGCAGTATACAAGTGCTCACACCCATGCAGCGCAGTGCCATCGGTGCCAACAGTCTGAACATGTCCATCCAGCAGCGTGTCAACCCCACCGGCAACGGCCTCACCCGTGCCGGATTCGTGTTCCGCAAAGGCGACCGCGTGCTGCAACTCAAGAACGACTACACCAAGGAAGTGTTCAACGGCGACATCGGACTCATCACCGCTGTCAATATGGAAGACCGCACACTGACCGTCAGCTTCGACGGGAAGGCTGTGGAATACGAGTCCACGGAGCTTGACGAACTCAGCCTCGCCTATGCCACGACCATCCACAAGAGCCAGGGCAGCGAATATCCCATCGTCGTCATCCCCGTCCACTTCACCAACTACGTCATGCTCCAGCGCAACCTTATCTACACAGCCGTCACCCGTGCCAAGAAAGTCTGTATTGTCATCGGTCAGAAGCGTGCCCTGTGGTATGCCGTCAGCCACGTCACCGTCACTCAGCGCAATACGAAACTCAAGGAGCGGTTGCAAGGCAGGACCATTACCATGACCTACAAACGTCAGAACGAAGAGACACAGACGGATATGGCAGCAGAAGATCACCCACACAACAAATAGCCCATGAACTACGAAGACATCTGGCAGATACAGGACGAGATAACAGCATCGGTCAACTCCCTTGGCTTTTCCCTATGGGACTTGCACTACGACCGTGATTCATTCTCCTTTCACATGGAGTTGAACGAACATCTTCCCGACGAAGTTTTGTCGTCATTCTGTTCCCAAATGCCATTATCCACTGACTATGACGGCGAGTGTAGCCACGGCACTGCACAGCACAGTTTCATGCTACAAAATATCCAAAAGCCATCGCACAAAATCCGTAATTTCACAAATGGACACCAAACAAAAGAATTTTTATGATAATATGTTGTAGTGTCGTAGAATGGTGAAGAAATAACGCACCTTGGACGAGATAGAACTATATGGTCATAAAATCGGCCTTGGTGGTGACGCAAAATCAGCTATCCGGCTATACAAGTGCAACTTTGTGGCGGATTTGGCTTAAAATTACATTTTTATCTCTTTGAGATTCGATCAAGTGCAGAAACTATTTTATCTATATCTTCCTCTGTATTATTCTTGCCGAGTGATATTCTGATTGTACCTTTAGCTAATTGTTTCTCTAGTCCAATTGCTTTCAATACATGAGAAATTTGTGTATTCTTACTATCACAAGCAGAACCAGTAGAGACACAGATTCCAAGAAAATCGAGACGATGCAAAAGTGCTTCTCCATCGGCATTCGGAAAAGATAAGCTGATATTACCAGGAATGCGATATTCAGATCCATTTCTATGGTAGATGATTTTCTTTGCAGACAATTCTTTGAAGAGCATGTCTTCCAATGCTCGTATATGACGGATATTTTCCTCTAGCGCATCCACATTTTCTTTCAATGCAGCAGCCATACCCACAATAGAAGCGATGTTTTCGGTTCCTGCACGAAGGCCATTTTCTTGAGCTCCTCCATAAATGAAAGGAGAGATATGGATACCTCTCTTTATATAAAGAAAGCCTATTCCCTTTGGTCCATTAAACTTATGAGCAGATGCTGACAACAGGTCTATCCCTAATTCCTTCACATTGATAGGTACATGGCCAACAGCTTGAACGGCATCCGTATGAAAGATGCAGCCATATTCATGAGCGAATTGAGCTATTTCCTTTATTGGTTCAATAGTACCAATCTCATTGTTCGCAAACATGATCGACATGATGTCATTTGAGCAAAGCTGCTTGGAAATTCCGTCCCACAGAACAATACCGTTTGCATCTACTGGTAAATATTTGACTTTTGTGCCAAGTGCATGAGCAAAAGCACACGAGTTTAAAATAGCATGATGCTCGATGGAGGATGTATAGATCGTCCTTTTGTGGAACGCAGCATCCTGTATCACCCAATTATCACTTTCTGTTCCACAAGAAGTAAATATGATCTCGTCCGGTTCAGCACCGATACATTCGGCTATTACCTTTCTAGCTTTTTTTAGTGCCTGCTTCGGAACTCTGGCAAAAGCATAGGGTTGTGATGCATTAGCATATTCTTCACGCAAGAAAACCCCCATAGCGTCTAACGCTAAAGGGCTTAACTTTGTTGTTGCTGCATTATCAGCATATACGAGTTCTTTCTTCATCTTAATCAAACAAGTGACAGCCTTCGTCCTTAAACTCCTCTATCTTGTCGAGTATGTCCTGCACGGTGCAGCCCATATAGTCTGCAAGACAGTCCATACAGTAATAGTGCTCAATATCCTCGCCAAGAAGTTTTTTGTTGATACCGATTGTATCCTTATCTGTTATTGCCTTTCCACAGGCAACGCAATTTCTATTTTGTACCATTTTAATCTACAAGTGTAAAATCAGGCATTGTCTTTCCACGATACTGCTCATCAATCATACCCATCTGACGAAGAATTATACCGCGCATTTTGATGGCTGGTCGGAGGCAATAACGCATAAATTCATGTCGATTAATATCATCTTCTGTCCTCA
>CALJCU010000579.1 GCA_938023885.1 uncultured Prevotella sp.
AAGAGTTCTTAAACCGTGTCTTGTCTTGTTGAACCCGGACATGCGTAACTGTGCAAAAAAGGAATATATATACTCATATGGAACTTATATTTCTTTGTCCAACAGTATGTTACAAATTACCAAAATGTTAGAAGGAATTGCATTACCTTTTTAGGAAATAAAATTCCACTTAATGTTAAACATATTTTAGAAATTTGCAACATGACAACAAACAGAGAGCCAAAAGACGAGATCGCAGTTATCCTGCCAGCTGATGAAATTGGTCAGGGTGGTACGGACATGTACAAGTCCGCTGCCATAGACTCTACAATTTCGCTGAGGACAGTCAAAAAGGTGTATAAAGGGACGACAAGCTTCAGAATAGATACTATTCAGGATATTGTCAGTCCGCTCGGTTTGCGCTACTTCTTGTTCCCTTTCCGCCATTCCTCTGCCTTGGCACGGGTCATAGCAAAGTATTATGATGAAAAGGAAGCGTGTTGGTTGGGTACAGAAAACGACATAGCTGAGATCATAGCTAATCTACTCACAAATAATGCCTTTGTTGATGGCTTTGTTGAGACGGTAACAGCTGAGAAGGTCGAGCTTCTGTCTGTTTTGGGTTACGCTCAGGCGGAGCATATACCAAATGAACACATTATCGATGTTCTGAGAGAGGCCAGACGTAAGTTAATAGAGCTGATTATAGACAATCATAAATAATCATATAACCAAAACATCATGTTTGAAAAATAAGAGAGACCTTATGGACCAGTTGATGACGAAAAAGCTCGATAGCATATGCAATATGCTATCCAAGACAAGAGAAGACGTAAGGATGCTGAGAGCTGCCGTGAGCAGTCTGCACATGGTATTGACCGGTGGAGATGATGCTCCGCCTGACGGGATGGAGCATCTCATCCCTGACGTGGACGAGAACCAGACCGAACTCCGTAATGCCCATATCGATATTTGCAGTCGCGATTTGTGTGAGCTCCTGCAAATCTCGAACGCTACACTTAAGCGATGGCGGGCAAACAACATGCTTGACTTCAAGTATATATCGGCCACGCATGTTTCCTATGACCTTTCACATGTTTATGAAGGTATCAAAAGTGGAAAACTGACTTGTAAGGGGCTTGTCAAGATGACGGCCATAGACCGGATCCTTAACTATTCCAGGAAGATTAACCAATTGTGGGCGAGTGAGAACCACTCTTCCAAATAAATCCAAGATTTATTTATGGACTTAAAACTACGGATTTTGAACAGAACCCGTCAAGGGCTAGATGTATTCCATCATTACCTGGGTGTGAAGTTCTTCCCAAACAGAAACTTCAAAAACCCGCTGTACAACGACACACGGGCTTCGTGCTCTATCTACCTGAGCAAGAAGTCTGGTATCTACATGATGAAGGATTTCGGAGATATGGAGTACTCCGGTGATTGCTTCTGGCTGGTCGGCAGGATTTTGGGACTCGACATGAAGAACGACTTCAAGCAGATCCTACGGCGTATCAACGAAGACATGCACCTCTGTATCCCTATAGATTCAGCTGATGACAGAAACAGCAATCGACAGGATAACTCAACTGCTCCAAAGCACAACACCTTTGTCAATACGGTGCCTAAGAATTGTGATGATTCGAAAACCAACGAGCAGCCCCCACCGCAACCGAACGTCAGGCTCGTCTTCAAGGAGTTCTCTGAGGATGAATTGAGATTTTGGAGTCGGTATGGCATCAAGGCCGGTACCCTTAAACGCTTCAAGGTAAGGAGCGCAAAATCGCTCACCGGCGTAACAAAGGAGGGTAAGACATACAGGATATGCTCACAGCCAACAGAGCCAATGTTTGTATATCACACTATTGACGATGCAGTCAAAGTGTACATGCCGAAAAGCAAGTTGAGATTTATGTATGCACACCGCCCGAGCGGTGAGTATGTTTATGGGCTGGAGCATCTGCCGGCGCGCGGACACATGGTGTTCATTACAGGCGGAGAAAAAGATGTCATGTCGCTCGCGGCACACGGCTTCGACGCTGTATGCTTCAACAGTGAGACTGCCGTTCCGCCAATCAACATCATTGAGAATCTCCACCGGCGGTTCAAGCATATCGTCCTACTGTACGACATGGACAAGACGGGCAAGGAGAGTGCCGCGAAGATTGAACAGTCGCTGAAACAATATGGTGTTAGGCGGTTGGAACTGCCGCTGTCAGGCATGAAGAGCGAGAAGGATATCTCGGACTTCTTTGCCCTGGGACACAAGGCTGAGGAATTGGAAAATCTTATCAGTGAGCTCATCCACAACATCTACCGTAAGAGCTCGGTCATCTTCAAGTCCTGTGAGCTGGACTACGGGAATCCTCCAGCCAAGTCCTCGTCGGTTGTCGAGGTCAACGACGTACCCGTAGGCACCTGTGACAACCTTTTTTATCTCACCGGGGGTGAGGGCGTGGGAAAGAGCAACTTCGTTGCTGCTATCATCTCCGGTACTATAGCAGAGCGTGCACTGGATTCCGAGCGCACGCTGGGCCTTACCATCATCCCGAATCCGTCGGGTAAGGCCGTTATCCTCTTTGACACGGAACAATCTGAGCATCAGCTTTACAAGAATGTATATAAGGCCGTCAAGCGGGCATATCTCGATGACAAACCGGACTTCTTTCATGCCTATCATCTGTCGGAGCAGTCTCGCAAGGAGCGGCTGGACATCATCCGCACGTCTCTCGACATGAACTTCCATGAGCATCATGGCATCCAGTTGGTCGTCTTAGACGGTGTGGCGGATCTGGTGCGGTCGGCCAACGATGAGCTGGAGAGTGTGGATGTTGTCGATGAACTGTACCGTCTTGCAGGTTTCTATCACTGCTGCATAGTCTGTGTGCTGCACTTCGTACCTAACGGAGTAAAGCTCAGAGGTCATATAGGATCTGAATTGCAGCGCAAGGCTGCGGGTATTCTATCCATTGAGAAGGACACCAATCCTGCATACTCAGTGGTCAAGTGCATCAAGGTGCGCGACGGCAGTCCGCTGGACATCCCGATGATGTCCTTCGGATGGGACAAGAAAGAGGATATGTTTGTCTATATGGGTACCAAGTCAAAGGAGGACAAGGAGAAGCAGAAAACAGCTGACCTCAGAAATCTTGCTGTCAGTATCTATGAGAAGACGGACAAGCTGACCTATAGTGAGATGACGAAAGCCATCATCAACGCTATGGAGGTGCAGCCAAGGACTGCCAAGGAGTATATCCGCTACATGAGGGAAAAAGCAATCATAGAGCAGCTGGCTGACCAATCCTACCAGCTCAAGATATTTTAAGCCGGCAACATGGGGCACAGGCAGTGCGGTTACTTGCGCTGTCTGGCTACCTTCTTCTTTCTTTTAATAGCGTCAGCAATGGTGAAGTAAGTCCAAAGAATGGGAATCAACAGAATCCATAAGATAAGCTTCAAGACGAAGACAGCGACGCTGACAACGACGGCGATGATGAGTGCGTAAAGGAAGAAGAGTGCGAACATGATGACATCTTTTTGAGGTTGAATAATTATGTTGTATAACTCTTTAATTCTATACAAATATACGAATAATTTTCGATATACGCAACTTTCTGAGCCGTTATTTTCAATAAATATGCAATAAATTTCTATCTGTCCGAGCGACAAAAACACGATTATTATGAGTACAAAAACCGCTCCAAGCAGTCAGAAGGCTATTCTGACATTCAATGTGTTCTTCAGAGAGGACACGACTACTCAGTCGTTCCTCCCGAGTATCGTATCCAAGGATCCCTGCCACTGGGCTGTCTTCCGCAGTGTCTTCGCCGGACGGAAGGACTGCAAACTGACCATCGTAGACAAGTCGGTAGAGACACCTTTCCACTGCTTGCTTGTAGCACTCTTCTGCAAGCAGTTGGAGACGGAGCTACAGGCTACGATGGAAGGCATTACGCTGATTCTGTCACCGCTGCACAAGGAGCATCCTGGTGGCACCAACATGACCAACATGCCGTTCGACACGACAACGCACCGAAATGAGTTTCTGCAACAGTGCTTCGACAGGGTTATGGGGCGGCAAATGAAGATTGCGACGAAACGCAACCCGATACTCTGTAGGGACATAAAGATCTCGTCGGGCGAGTATGTGCTCTATCTTCGTTTTGAGGGAGGAGTGGCAAACGGATGGCAGGCGGATGATAATTATGTTTCTCGGCTGTCACCCCAAGAGCTGCTTTCCTTTGCTGACAACAACGTGAAGTGCAAGAATATTTTCACGCATGGATATAGTCAAAACGGTGTTTTTCTTAATGTAGATTTCTTGACAAAATATCAATCAACTATCCGATAGCATGAATTGATGGGACATCAGGATTCATACTGATGAGTTCAAACTCACGAAAGCATAGAAAAGATAGATTCTATCTGAACAATCTGATCTATCTGAGCAATCTTTGGATTGATTCTATCTTATCAATCTAAGCAATCTTCAGATTGATTCTATCCAAGCAATCTGAGCAATCTTTTGATTGATTCTATCTGAGCAATCTTCAGATTGATTCTATTCAAGCAATCAGAGCAATCTTCAGATAGAATCTATCCAAGCAATCTAAAGATAGAATCTATCTTTCGCATAGTTTGAGCCAGTAAAATACTGAGTCTGCGAGAAACTGATGAAAACCCGCTTACGCAAGTTTTATAGATGAAATGACATATCCACTTGAAAGCCAGCATACAGACCTAATCATTTGGCATTGCCACTGCCACGGCAGTCAATTGGGAGTAGCAAGTTGTACTTTTGTACGTACACTTCGGTTTTCACCTCAGCGCACTTCAAAAGTCACTTGCCAGCAGAGCTGGGGAGGGAAAACGGTCGCAACTCCCTATTTCTTATCATATGAACCATAACCAACCATCCGACTATGAAGAAAAAATGTATCCGCTTGGAAATCCGTCTCACTCCTGATGAGTCTCAGATGTTCCAGAACAAAGCGCAGAACTACGATGGCAACATGAGTGCCATGGTGCGTGATGCCGTCAGACGCTTCGACGACAAACGGACAAGAGGGAAGATTGAGACAATGGAGGCACTGCTTCAGTTCTATAAAAAATATCAACAACAGCTATCTTGGCTTGGCGGCAACTTTAACCAGTGTATGCACCGGGCAAATGAGCTGGCGATAGCTGGTGAACTTTCTGAGGGGTACTTCCGAAGCATTCTGTTTCCGGAGACCCGAAAGGCTGTGAAGGCTATAATGGCCGTCAAAGCTGAGCTGGATGCCATTCACGACAAGCAAGAAGAGACATAACCATTACCTTTATATCGACATGATCATCACCATTCTTCCGTCTTCCGCCAACTTCCATGCCATAGCCTACAATGAAGTGAAGGTTGAGAAAGGTGTGGCTACGCTCCTAGAGGCTCAGAACATCCTTGGGCTCAGACCGAAGAACTACACGCCCGAAAAGCTCCGGCAGTACTTTCTCGACTACTCATCGAGAAACACGCACATTCAAAACCCTCAGTTCCATGTAGCTGTGAGCTGCAAGGGGAGCGAGTACACCCATGAGCAGCTACTTGACATCGCGCACCGTTATCTCAAGGAGATGGGATATGCGGATGCCGGTCAGCCGCTGCTTGTCTATGCCCATCATGACACGGACAACAACCATATCCATATTATTACCTCCCGTGTGGCTCCCGATGGGCATAAGATTGACCATAACCACGAGAAGCGGCGTTCGAATCAGGTGACGCAGAAGATAATGGAAGAATACACGGGCCAGAAGCAGGAGCCGGAAGTCAACGACATCGTTAAAGAGGCACTTGCTTATCGCTACACGTCCAAGGCGCAGTTCTGTGCCATCATGGAGAGTTTGGGCTATGACTGCAAGGATGATGACGAGAAACCGGTAGTGCATCTGTACCGCGGTGGGGAAGAGCTGGGTACGATACCTGTGCAGCTCATCATGCAGCACGCACTGAAAGACAACCGCCCCGACAACAGGCGACGTCAGCAGTTGCGTGCCATCCTTCAGAAATACCGTAATCTCAGTGCCAACAAGGAAGAGCTTGCTGCCCACATGAAGAAGAAGTTTGGCATCAGTCTTGTATTCATCGGCAAGGCGGACACACCGTATGGTTACATCGTTGTTGACCACAAGAGTAAGACTGTCTTCAAAGGTGGCGAGTTTCTTAGCATCAAAGAGCTGCTGCAGTTTGAGGATGCAGCCACTCGGTTTGTCAAAATTGAGAAGACCATCGATGAGCTGCTTGCCGACAATCCGAAGCTCACCACGCTCGACATCAACCGCATCCTCTACCGGCAGTTTGGCACTCGCATCCACAAGGGCACCGTGTCATGGAATGGGGAGACCATCCGGCTGAAAGAGTCTGTTGTCCGTCAACTCCATGTCAACTACTTGGAGTCGAAAGGCATCGTCAAATTGTCGCATCCTGCTCATCCAGAAGCAGAACAGAAACCACGACCGTCTTCCTCCGCATCTCGTCCTTCAGTTAATAGTAATGCTGGTTCCAAAGATGCCAATCGTGAATATGAGGTTGGCGGTGGCATGAACGTGAATGATGTGGATGACGAGCAGAGCCAGAGGGCAAAGTGGAGGAGATAATCATCCGCCTGGATCCATGGCCGTTCGTCTATCTCTTCCTGCTTCTCCATAAAGAAGTTTTCCCACAGATCGTTGGCTTGTGTATACTCGTTCTCCTCATCGTAGAGGTAGTTGTCTATCGTCTCGTTATAGCTCATCGTTGCTCGTTTCCCTTTAGAAGTTCGCAGACGGAATCTTCCCTGACAATCTGTGGCTCAGCCTTTCCTTTCAGCACCAGCACTTTCTTGCCATTGCGATAGATATGGAGTTGACGGGATCGGACAACAGCTGTCAACTTCGGGTCGTCTTGTATAGTCTGCCAAATATGGCGATAGGTGCCATCAGCATCCATCAGCTTGTGCCGCAGGTGCGAGCACATGTTGGTTGTATCAATATCAATGTCCATGTTTCATTACTTTCTCAAATACGAACAATCCGTCGGCTTGGTCAAACTGCTCGGGCATGTGTGGATCGGGATGATGGGCATTGAAGAACCCCACAGCATGAAAGCCACAGCAGTTGATGTAGAAATGAATGTTCCTCACTTCAAAGTACGGCGTACAAGTGTGCCACACCACTGTTTCAGGGTGCAGCGCTTCTATTGCCTGC
>CALJCU010000580.1 GCA_938023885.1 uncultured Prevotella sp.
ATTCGTGGGGCATGAGATGTACCGTCTTTATGGATATGGGTACAAACGTGCACCACAAGGTGCCTACTTTACCGATGAGAATGGTAATAAAGTGGATTGCAGTGGTATGAAGATAATTAATAGAGAGGGTTATCCTTCTGTGGACAAAGCGAACCTGGTTGATTTGGGACGGGTCAACCCGACTTGGACCGGCGGCATGAATATGAACTTCCGCATCAAGAACTTTAACATATCGATGGACTTTTCTGCTCAAGTCGGTGGACATGCCTATTCCACAACTAACTTCATGCTTTCTTACGAGGGTCGTCTGAAGAATTCACTCGCAGGACGTTATGACGGTATGGTCGTCGAAGGAGTCAATGCTATCAGCAATGCAGATGGATCCGTAACTTACTCCAAGAACAAAACTATCTTCAAGTCAGCCCAGGAATACTATAATAAATATGTATGGAACCGCGATAATGTGGAGGAGAATACTTTCTCTACCAATTTCATCAAGTTCAAGCAGCTGCGCGTGGACTATACTCTCCCAAGGGCGATCTGTAAGAAGACAAATTTCCTTGAAAGTGTAAGCTTTGGCGTGTACGCCACCAATATCTTCTGCATTACGCCATTCCCTCAGTATGACCCGGAGACGGCCACCGTGTCGGATGCTGACATCTACACCGGTATTGAGACATTGTCCTATCCTATGACTCGGCAGTATGGTTTCAATCTCAAACTTTCATTCTAATAGTTATGAAAACGAATATATTCAAGCATATAGTTCCCATTTTCGCTGCAGGTCTGCTCGTTGCAGGCTGTACGCAGGACTTTGAGGACACCAACACCAATCCCAACAAGATTACCGTTGCAAGTGGTAAACTAAGCGCTTCCGCACTCTTCGAACCTGTGCTCTATGGTGGTACGAACCTTATCACGTACTACAACTACTTCTGGTGTAATGAGCTTATCCAGCACACGGCTGCCACAGGATGGACGACAAGCAATACCCATCGCTATAATATCGGTGACAGCAACTGGGCCTCTATCTGGAAAGGAATAGCTCGCTATGCAAGCGATGTTCACGAGATGTACCGTTTGGCAGAGCTCAAGAACGACAAAGCCATGATGGCAGTGGCGAAGACGTTGTATGTGTTCTACATGCAGAACTTGACCGACACCTTTGGCGACATACCTTGCTCGGAGGCTTTCCAGTCAGATCAAGGCAATATGAAGCCAGTGTTTGACTCTCAGGAAGAAGTGTATCAGCAGTTGTGTGCGGAGCTGGACTCTGCCAACGACATTTATGCGTCTAAGCCGTATGTTAGTGATAAATATCCTTCGCTCGATGCCATGTATAGTTTCAACATGGAGAAATGGCGGAAGTTCAACAATGCCTTGTACCTACGTGTGCTCGGTCGTTTGACTAACCGCTTGGGGACAGTGGTGGATGTCAGGAACAATATTACCGTGGCACAGAAAATGCAGCAAATTGTCAATGACCCGGACAAGTATCCAATCTTCGAAAGTAATGCAGACAATGCTACTGTGCACTACAGCGCCGTCAGCCCTTACTATTCGGAGTTCCAGCCTACAGAGTTCACTGACGATGATTTCCAGCAGCACCGTCTCACTGAGCAAATGATCAAGATGATGACCTTAAAAGACGGCACCGCTGACACAGTCGTAGACCCTCGCCTTAAGGTATTCGGTGTTTATAGGAAAGGTTATACGTACTGGAAAGGCACAGTCGCCGGCGGTCTGCTTGAGAATCAAAATGAGGAAGATAGAGGCGCATCACCACTCAACACACAAACTCTCCGCCGCGATAATGCCGATGAATTTCTCATGGGCTATGATGAACAACAGTTCATTCTTGCGGAGGCAGCTTTGCAGGG
>CALJCU010000581.1 GCA_938023885.1 uncultured Prevotella sp.
GCCGGCCACGGATACAGTTCTGATAATACTCCTTGAAATTACGATATGTACCGAAGTGATAGCACACAAGGATAGTCATGATTTCACTTTCAGAAAGCCTTCCCTTACGATTTCTACAACGTTTACCATTGCTATTATAGGATACATAGATTTTTACTCAGTTCAACATTCAAATTCTTGTCAGACTCATCAATAATACAGAAAATTTCTATAACCTTGTCTTTTGTAATCATCGCTTGGTTGTTTTGTTAGCTATTGATTTTCAACCATAAAATTACAAAAAACGAGATCACCAACTTTTATAAGGACTTTCTTAACCCGAACTCACGTATAGCTGATACAAGGCATCGAGCATGCGGTCGAAATCGGCGGTTTCCAGCCCTGTCAGTCGGTCGCCGTCGAAGTTGGCGTAGGCAAATTCCACTCCCTGCTGCCGTATGAACTTCTCGCACAGAGTGGATTTTCCGCTTCGCCGCACACCTATCACAATCTGGGCAAGGTTGCTCGACGGCGAGAGCTGTCTTTCCTCCATCCTGTCGCACAGCATCGACAGGTCGTGTGACAGCAGTTCCTCCTTTTGGTCGGAAAAGATGGTTATCAGTCTTCTTGCATCCATGTCATCATGATGTTTTAACTGCCTGCAAAGATAACGAAAAAGTTCCATAATCCACGACACGACACTGAGAAAACTTCCATAAATCACCAAATATTTCTTTTATCGGCTCATTGTCTTCTGCTCTGAAACCAACCATGAAATGCGAAAAGACCTGTCTCGGAGCCCCAAAGTACCCATCTCCTAAAAGATGTAAAACTATTCATGGGTTTCTTATGATTATCAGTGAGTTACAAGCCTGAAATGTCCGATTAGAATAATTGGGGCAGGTGCAGAATGTCCGATTAGAATAGTTTTTTGTCCGATTAGCATAGTCCCCTCCCATCGTCTCACCTTTAATTTTGCAGCAGAAAAACAGACCCGCCGCATCCTCCGGCAACGGCTCATGGGGTTCTTCACAGGTGGCCTGTTATAATAAGGTATGTGAGACAAGACGACAATATCATCAACTCTTTTAATTTAATTCAAGCAACAAGTATGAACAAAAGACGAACATTTTCGACCAGCCGGATGAGCAGCACCAAGCCCGGCTTGAGTGATGCCACGGCGAGAAAAGGTGCGCGAAAGCGAACAAAACCGCTTATTCCGCCGCTCAGCGGCCGATGGGCACGAGTGGGTCTCTGCGTCCTGTTCTCCGCAACCGTAGCCGTCGGCGCGCAGGCGCAGGCCACAGACGGGAGCGGAACACAGCTGCCGCGAGACCAAAGCAGCGAGCTGCGCACCCGCACTTGGAGTATTTATACCGAGGGCGGACTGTCGTGGGCAAGCGACGTATGGTATCAGAATCTCGATGCCAAGCGCAGTTACAAACAGTCGCCCGCCGTGAGCGGCGGCATCGACTTCACCATCCGCCCCTGGGTGCGTGTGGGTGCCGAGTATCTCTGGTCGCACTACCGCCGTGAGCAGCGCTTCTCCACGCTCGACACCAAGACGATGCCCGTCAAGGTGTATGGCAACTACCTGATGAACTACCACAACGCCAAGCTGGGCGTAGGCTTCAACCTGATGGAGCTGTGGCCCCGCCGCCGCGCGCAGTGGCTGAACATCTGGCTGGGCACGGGCGTAGGCTACACCTTTGCCAAGGGCAACGAGTACGGCATCTACATCAGCAACACGCAGACGCAGGGCGGACAGACCACGCCCATCGGCGACGGTACGACCATCGGCAACGACTCGGAGATAACCGTCACGGGCAACGTGCGCACCACGAACCGCCACGAGAAGTTCAACACGCTCTACGTTCCCGCCTCGCTCCACATCGAGGCCGACGTGAGCCGACGCTTCACCGTCGGACTGAAAGGCGAGGCGGACTGGCTGATGAACCGCAAGGACATCGCCCCGAAGAACCTCATTTTCGCCCTTGCCACCGTGCGCTACAACTTCGTGGCGAGCCGTGCCAAGGTGCAGCGAGCCTACTACGAGGGCGAACTCTCCGCGCTCAACGATCGCATGAACGCCCTGCAACGGGACGTGGCAACGGAAAAGGCACGTGCCGAACGCGAAGCGGCAGACCGCCAACGGGCAGAGCAGCAGCAGGCCGAACTGCAACGCCGCCTGACCGACTGTGAAGAGAGACAAGCAGAGTCTCCCGCCACCGTGCAGCCCTCGCACTTCGTGCAGTTTGCCCACAACAGCTCCTACATGAGCCGTGAGGAGGCCGAACACCTCAAAGCCTTTGCCCGCAGCGTGCGCGGCCATAGGCTCACCCTCGTGGCCGAGGCCAGCACACCGGGTGCGGACGGCTACAACCAGCAGCTCTCCGAGCGTCGCCTGGCCCGTGTGGTAGAGGCACTCGTAAGGGAGGGCTTCGACAGGGCCGACCTGCACCCGCAGACAGCCATCGGCGAGCGCAACGGCAAGCCTGCCGCCGAAGGGCGCAGGGTAACCATAAAGGTAGAAAAGCAAGCAACAACAAAGTAAACAACCCATTAAAATCATAGTAAGATGAAACGAATCAAATCCATTCTGCTTGCCATCGCCATGCTGTTGGCAGCACCCGCGTTCTTCACCTCGTGTCAGGAGGACGCACCCGAGATCAATTACACGATGAACGTATCGGTCATCAACGACT
>CALJCU010000582.1 GCA_938023885.1 uncultured Prevotella sp.
TCGCCTGGAGAATCTTCTCCTGACCCTCCAGGCCGACATCCCGTAAGAGAATGTGACGGCTGTAACGCTCTATCTGTGATTCTGTGAGATCTATCATGCGGCACCTCCTCCCATGAAATAAAGGAAGTCGACACGGTCGCCTTCTCTGAGTTGTGTCTTGTCCCAGACATCACGCTCTACAAACTCCTCGTTGACCTGGACGGTGACCATCTCAGGCTGGAACACTTTATTTATCTTGATGAGCTCACCGAGTGTCAATGGGAGCTGTACATCTTGTTTCTCGTCGTTTACTATAATCTGTGCCATGATACCCTATTTTTATTGTTATCGTTTAATTGATATTATTATCGGCCGCAATATTCTGATTAATCATCTAAACCTGCCGCAAAGTTACGGACAATAAGACAACTGGGAAATCCCACGTCAGTGGTATTCTGTATCCCAAACGTTTGTCTGATGATACCAAACGTTTGGTATGGTTGGTTGTATCAATAAGAATGCCATCGTAATGCGGACGTGTCACAATCATGACGCGGACACGAAAAAATCATGACGCGGACATGGAAAATGACGGTAAGATTGAGCGGCCGGATCTTTTATGTAATCAACATTCCCTCCTTCGGAGGGGGCTTGGGGAGGCTCTTCCCGCCTCCTTATCTCAACGCCTGCTTGATGTCAGCAAGCAAATCCCCGCGATCCTCCAGACCGATGCTCAGTCGGATGGTGTTCTCTGACACATCCATGGCCGCCTTCTCCTCACTGTTGAAATGGACGAGGATGGTGCTGGCAGGATGGATGGCCAGACTCTTGTGGTCGAAGAGATTCGTGGCACGGCGGATAATTTTCAGACGGTCTATAAAGTTAAAACAGGCCTCACGGCTCTCAAGGTCGATAGTGAACACGGCGCCGGGAAGAGGACCGAACTGCCTCTTCGACAACTCGTAATAGGGATTGTCCTCCAAGCCGGTATAGTTGACCCTCTTGATCTCCGGCAGTTCCCGACACTGTCTGGCAAGCCACAGTGCCGTACCTGCCTGTCGCCGGAAACGCAGTTGAAGCGTCTCCAGACCGAGGGTCTCCATATAAGCGACCTGCGGCACCATGGCTGCGCCAAGGTTTGTGATGAGCTCCGTCCTGATACGTGCCGTGAAGGCCGCTCTCTTACCCGTTCGTTTCGTGAGGTTCCGCAAAACGGGATTAGGCGACCGGGAATAGTCGAATGTGCCGTAGTCGAGGATGAGACCACCGAGGCCCGTCGCTCCCCCACTGATATATTTGGTACTGGAGACCAGTTCGATGTCCACCCCAAAGTCTTTGGCATGGAACGTGGAGAACGGCACCACCGTGGTGTCGGCAAGCAGAGGCACGGCATGACGGTGAGCGATGCCGGCGAGGCCTTGGATATCCGCCACATAGAGCTGCGGGTTCGTGATGACTTCGAAGAACAGGCCGCCGGTGTAGTCATCGATGGCCGACTCCACCTCCTTAAGGTTACGCGTATCGACGAAACGTGTCTCCACACCGAAGCTGCCAAGGGTGTCACGGAGGAACGACACGGAGTTTCCAAACAGATGTTTGGACGCCACGATGTTGACATCTTTCCCCGCGAGCGCCGTCAAGGCATAGCTGACAGCCGCCATGCCCGTGTCGAGCGCCGTGACACTCAGTGCGCCCGTCCACTGCTGTACTCTACGCTCAAGATACTGAGTCGTAGGGTTCGAGATGCGGCCGTAGGCATGTTCCATGGAACGGCCTGAGAAAGCGTCGCTCGTAGCCTTCGCGGTGGGAAAGCCGTAGGCTGCACTGTAATAGACAGGAAAGTTGAGCGCCCCATAAGCGTCAGGCCTGACGAAAGGTGTCTCCAGGATGGAGGTCTCATAATGTTTGATCATATATGTATTTTTTGTATTGATTATCAACTGTTTGCGGGTGTTAGCAGTCACTATGTGACTGCTAACACAACATCATCATCCTGGAGCGGGCACGGCGGGCTTTTCTCCCTACACAGAGGAGCACCGGAAAGGGACACCTCTATATAGAACTCCTCCGTATTGACGAGGCCGGCGCGGAGGGCATACTTCGTGGCCTCATGGACATTGTTCACGCCGAGCTTGCGGAAGATGTTCTTACGGTGCGTGTTGATGGTATGGACGGAGGAGTTGCGCTCCGCTGCTATCTCCTTTGTCGTCTTACCCTGCGCGATAGCCGTCAGGATAGCGAGCTCGGTAGCCGTCAGCGTCGAGGCTGCAGGAGTCTGCTGCTCCACTTCCTGTTGGGCTGCTATCAGCGTCTCCGTGGCATGCTGGCAGATGTAACGGCTGCCGGTGAGCGTCACCTTGACAGCCTCGCGGAGGATATAAAGCGGGGTGTCCTTGAAGACGATGCTGATATGCTTCGATCCATAGATAAATTTCCTGATGGTGGCATGGTTGAGGTCGTCGCTGATAAGGATCCAGCGGGTATCGGGAAAACGCCCGGTAACGATAAGCAACATGTCCTCGTCGGCAAAATCGAAAAGCTCAAAGTCGATGAGCACAACCACATGACTGTTCGCCCTTAGCTTCTCTATCAAGGCAGCCTTGTCCTCAACGATGGAGATACTGCTGCCCTCAAAGTCAGACAGCAGTGTCTTCAGACCCAGGCGCGTCAGCTCCTGATTGTCTGCCAATATCACATCCCTCTTG
>CALJCU010000583.1 GCA_938023885.1 uncultured Prevotella sp.
CGGAGAGCTCAACGGCTCGCACACGGGTGCCCGTTACTATCCTTATGGGCCGATGCTCCAGACGGCCGCTCTCGGCCTGTTCTTCGACAACGACTATCAGGGTGACGGTCTCAGGATTCAAGAAGTCATTGACCGCGGACCTTTCGCCGTACGTGATACGGGTGTGAAGAAAGGGGACATCATTGAGGCTATCGATGGTCAGAAGATCTTGAAGGATGCCGACTACACACCGCTCCTTGACGGAAAGGCGGGGAAAATGATGCATGTCAGCGTCTATGACCCGGTGAAGAAGAAGCATCTCGATGTCGTCATCCGCGCCATCAGCCGATCGGCGCAGTCGGAACTTCTCTACCGTCGTTGGGTGGACCGTAACCGCCACATGGTCGATTCGCTGTCGCACGGCACCATCGGCTACGTCCATGTCAAAGCCATGGACAGTGAGAGCTTCCGCACAGTGTTCAGTGAGCTCCTCTCCGACTCAATGCGCATGAAGAAGGCCGTCATCGTCGATGAGCGTCATAACGGCGGCGGATGGCTCCACGACGACCTCTGTACGCTGCTCTCCGGCAGGCAGTATGCGAAGTTCATCGCGCATGGTAAGTATATCGGTTATGACCCGTGGAGCAAATGGGTGAAGCCGTCGTGTGTCGTGATCTGTGAAGATGACTACAGCAATGGTCACGGCTTCCCCGCTGTCTATAAGACGCTCGGCATCGGCAAGCTCGTCGGTGCTCCTGTGGCCGGTACGATGACGGCAGTGTGGTGGGAGACAATGATGAACGGTATGGTCTTCGGCATCCCACAGGTCGGCAACGAGGGTATGGATGACAAGTTCTTTGAGAACAGGCAGCTTGATCCCGACATCGCGGTCTACAACAGTCCCGAGGATTACGACACGGCCCACGACGAGCAGCTCAAGGCAGCCGTCGAGAGCTTCAAATAACACACTGGCTTTTCACGGCTTAACACGACATTTAATATTGAAAGCCGTGAAAAGTCGATACAGTTCAGTTTTCTTATATTATCTTGTTCCGTGCCCGTGCGCTTCCGTGCCCTTGTTGTTTGCACACTTTCGTGTTCCTGTCTCTTTGTGCCTTTTGTGTTGTTCGCGGACGGTTTCTCGTGAACAGTTTTAGAGGATTAGTCCTGGAAGTACACGCGCTTGACGCGGTTGCTGATACCTGTCAGCACTTCATATGGGATGGTGTTGAGGGCGTCGGAAAGCACAGTGACGGGCAGGTCGTCACCGAAGATCTCCACACTGTCACCCTCCTTGCACGGGATGCCCGTGACATCGATCATCGCCACATCCATGCAGATGTTTCCGACATACTCTGCTTTCTTGCCGTTGACGAGGCAGTAGCAGTGACGGTTGCCGAGGTGACGATTGAGACCGTCAGCATAACCGATAGGAATGGCAGCGATGACGCTGTCGTGATCGATCTTACCCTTGCGGCTGTAACCCACGGTGTCGCCCGCGGGTACATTACGCAACTGTAGGATCGTTGTCTTCAGTGTCGACACGTTGTTGATGATCTGGTTGTTCCTGCTGTTGATGCCGTAGAGGCCGAGGCCAAGACGGCACATATCGAGCTGCCGCCCGGGGAAGTGCTCGATGCCGGCAGAGTTGTCAATATGGCGTAGGATCTTATGGTCGAAGGCGGCCTGCAACTGTTTGCTGCCCTTGTCGAAGAGTGCAAACTGATGAGCGGAAAAGTCGTCAAAGTCGTCGCTGTCCGATCCTGCAAAATGTGAGAACACCGAGCGGGGAATGACAGCGTTCTGGTATTTCAGTCTGTCAATGAGTTTCTCCATGTCTTTCTCCGGGTCGAAGCCGAGGCGGTGCATGCCCGTGTCGAGTTTGATATGTACCGGCCAGCCTGTGATACCCTCTTTCTCAGCGGCTTTGACAAGGGCCTCGAGGAGGCGGAACGAGTAGACTTCCGGCTCGAGGTCATTGTCGAACATCGTCTTGAACGCTGACATCTCCGGGTTCATGATCATGATGTTCGATGTGATGCCATTGTGGCGCAGTGTCGCACCCTCGTCAGCGACGGCCACGGCGAGGTAGTCCACGCGGTGATCCTGTAGCGTCTTGGCAATCTCCACACTGCCGGCACCGTAGGCATCGGCTTTGATCATGCACACGAGCTTCGTCTCGGGCTTCATGAACGAGCGGTAGTAGTTGAGGTTCGCCACGACGGCGTTGAGATTGACCTCCAGCACCGTCTCGTGGACTTTCTCCACGAGCCGGTCCGTGATCTGGTCGAAGCCGAACTGGCGCGCGCCCTTGATGAGGATGACCTCGTCACGCAACGTGCGGAAGACCGTGGAGTCGAGGAACGAGCTGACACTATTGAAGAAGAACTTATTGTCGATGTCTATCAGGTTCGCATTCTCAGAGATGACGGGACCAATGCCGATGAACTTCTCCACACCACGCTCCTTGGCCAAATGGGCCACCTCACGGTAGAGGTCAGTCGGAGACATGCCGCTCTGCCGGATGTCGCTGAGGATGATCGTGCGGCGACGCCCTTTGTGGTCAGGACGGCGGTTCATGAAGTCAAGGGCGATATCGAGCGAGTTGATGTCGGAGTTGTATGAGTCGTTGATGAGGGTACAGCCGTGACGGCCTTCCTTGACCTCAAGGCGCATGGCGACAGGCTCGAGCCTGCTCATGCGCTCACTGAGCTTGTCAGCGTCGACACCCAGGCGCATGGCGACGAGGGCAGTGACGATGGCATCTTCGATGCTGGCGTCGTCGATAAACGGGATACAGAAACTGCCGACAATGTTCTTCGACACATTATTATACATAAAGGAGATAGCTGTCGTTGTCTCACCTTTCTTTATGGAGTCGATGTACATCGGCGCTTTCTTGTCCTTGAAAGACCAGTAGAGCTTCTCACCTTTGTAGTCGGAATTGTCAATAACTTTTTTCACTGTGTCGTCATCGGCATTGTAGACGATTGTCGGTGCGTCGTGGAAGAGGATGAGCTTCTCCTTGCATTTGGCCTCCATGGAGGCGAAGTTTTCCTGGTGGGCGGTCCCGAGGTTCGTGAGCACGGCGATGGTCGGCTGTATGATGTCGCGCAGGGCGAGCATCTCACCGGGCTGACTGATGCCGGCCTCGAAGATACCGACCTTCGTTTCGTTGTTCATGAGCCACACTGACAGAGGTACACCGATCTGCGAGTTGTACGAACGCGGTGAGCGCGTCACGAAACAGTCGGGAGAGAGCACCTGGTACAGCCACTCCTTGACGACGGTCTTGCCGTTGGATCCCGTGATGCCGACGATGGGAATGTCGAACTCGTCGCGGTGACGCTCGGCGAGACGCTGCAGGGCCTCCAGGGTATCCGTGACCTTGAGGAAGTTAGCCTTAGGGTAACGTTTCCCGTAGTCGTCGGGGACGGTCGTCACGACAAAGTTGTGAACGCCACGGTCATACAGACCTGCGATATACTTAAGTCCGTCGTTGCGCTCCGACTTGATGGCGAAGAACAGCGTCTCTTCGGGGAAACACAGCGAACGGCTGTCGGTGAGCAGAAAGCTGATATTGGCATCTGCCGTACCATATCGGCG
>CALJCU010000584.1 GCA_938023885.1 uncultured Prevotella sp.
AGGAAGTTCTTCCGGATGACGCCGGGCAAGGAGGTGCGGCTGAAGAATGCGTACATCGTGAAATGTACCGGCTGTACGAAGGACGCTGAAGGGAACATCACGGAGATCCGGGCGGAATATGACGCCGACAGCAAGAGCGGCATGCCCGGAGCCAACCGTAAGGTCAAAGGCACCCTCCATTGGGTCAACGCCGACGACTGTGTCAAGGCTGAGGTCCGCGAGTACGACCGTCTGTTCAATGTCGGGAATCCCTCGACCGGAGACCGTGACTTCCGTGAGCTCCTCAACCCCCACTCTCTTCATGTTCACACCAACTGCTACGTCGAGCGTTTCGCCGCCACAATGAAGCCGGGCCAGTACCTTCAGTTCCAGCGCACCGGTTACTTCATGGCTGACCCCGACACCACCGATGCCGCCCCCGTCTTCAATAAGACCGTAGGGCTCAAGGACACGTGGGCTAGGCGCTCCGCTAAAGAATAAAAAAGAACGGTAAACAAATAGGGAAAGCATCTTCGTGCATGCGTTTTGAATCTGTATTCTCTCTTCTTTTATTATCTATTCTTTAGCTTTGCGTAGCGAAGCGTAAACTAATGACCGATAACATTTTCCATACTAAAGCATTCAAGGAGAACCTCCGGCAATATGAGGAGGCTATCCGCAACGGTGTCTCCATCTATCTCGAACCGGAGGACTTCACCGACATCGCCGAATACTACCACCTCCATGGCGACCTTCCTCAGGCCCTGGAGGCGGCAGACCGTGCCCTTGCCATCTACCCCGGTTCCACGAATCCACTGGCGTTCAAAGCGCGTGTCGCCATGCTCGTGGAGCACAACACCGACAAAGCCATGGCAATCACCGACGAGATAGAAGACAAGCAGGATCTCGAGTATTTCTATATCGTCGCAGAGATCATGATCGCCGACAACCGTGTCGACGATGCCGAGAGGTACCTTGAAGCTCGCGGGAAGACCATCGACGATGATGATCTCGGCGACTACTACCTCGATGTCGCCGGACTCTTCGCCGACTATGAGGTCTTCGACCTCGCTGCCAAATGGCTCACGCAGTGCACTGACACCGACGACAACGACTACCTCGAACTCGAAGGACGCATCTCCACCAACGACGGTAAGCTCCGGCAGGCCATCGACATCTTCAACAAACTCATCGACCGAGACCCGTACAACAACTCCTACTGGGACTACCTTGCCTCGGCTTACTACCTCTCGGGCGACTGCAGCAAGAGCCGGGAGTGCAGCGATTACGCCCTCGCCATAGAGCCCGATGACACCGATGCCATCCTCAACAAAGCCAACTGTATGATGATGTACGGCGAGAGCGACGGCGCACGACAGTGCTACGAGCATTATAAACGGCTGCAGCCACAGAGTGAGATCGGGGACATGGGACTCGCCGCCATCGCCATGAACGACAACAAGCTCGACGAGGCCGTCGCCCAGTGGAAACGGGCCGCACGGCTCTGCACGCCACAGTCGCCGAACATGGCGGAGATCCAGCGTAACATGTGTCTCGTCCTCGCCTCCATGGGACACTATGATGAGGCCCTCGATATCATCTCACGCCTCGAGCAGCACGCCGGAGGACCGACCGTCGACACTCTCATCCTCAAAGGATATCTCTCGCTCCTCAACGAGAAAGTCAAGGAGGCACAGACATGGTTCAACCAGGCACTGAGGGTAACACGCGACGAGGTTAAGGACAACACCCTGTTCTATATCGCCTACTGCTACTTCGACTGCGGGTTCATGGAGAAAGCGCACGACGGCTTCCGCTACCTCGCCGACACCACCGTGGATCAGACGTTCCACGACCTCTGGGCATACCTCACACGCACCGACTATGAGCTCGGCTTCCAGGATGAGTTCCTCGCCGACCTCCGCAAAGCCGTGGCATGCAACCCCGCGGGTATCCAGCGGGAGATGGCCGACTTCTTCCCCGACAGTCTGCCCCTGAGCGAGTACTACGACTATGCTGTTAAACACCCGATAAACGCCAAAGCGTAATGGATTTCCTTTCGACACTACTCAACAACTTGAACTACTTCACGGTGTTCATCCTCATGCTCCTCGAGAGCACCGTCATCCCTGTGCCCTCGGAGCTCGTCGTGGCACCCGCCGCCTACCACGCTGCTGGCGGTAACCTCAACGCCTTCCTCGTCGTCCTCTTCGCCACCCTTGGAGCAGATGTCGGAGCGACGATCAACTACCTCGCGGGTTACTATCTCGGACGGCCCGTCATCTACCGGTTCGCCGACAGCCGGCTCGGACACCTCTGCCTCCTCAACCGGCACAAGGTCGAGAAGAGTGAGGCTTACTTCAACGACCACGGCAAACTCGCCACCATCACGGGACGACTCATCCCCGGCATCCGACACCTCATCTCCATCCCCGCAGGACTGTCGAAGATGCACTACGGACATTTCATCCTCTACACCACCATCGGTGCCGGCTGCTGGAACATGATCCTCGCCGTCCTCGGCTACTACCTTCACTCCGTCGTCCCTGAAGAGCATCTCAACGACAAGATCATGGAGTATGGTGAGTACATCAAGATCGTCATCATCGCCCTCGTCGTCGAGTCGGCCCAGCGCCGCGGCACCGACGACTCCC